>JAJAYW010000001.1 GCA_026786005.1 Lysobacter sp.
TACCGGTAGAGCCCCATCGCGCCCAGGTGCGCTCCTACAAAGACGGGCGCAATTCCTGAAGTGCGCCCGCCCGCTGCGTCCCGCTCAGATCGCGTAATACATCTGGTATTCCAGCGGATGCGTCGCGGCGCGGAAGGCGGTCACTTCCTTCATCTTCAACGCGATGTAGGCATCGATGAAATCGTCGGTGAACACGCCGCCGGCCTTGAGGAAGTCGCGATCCTTGTCGAGCGCTTCCAGCGCCTGGTCGAGCGAATGGCAGACGGTGGGAATGCCCTTCTCCTCTTCCGGCGGTAGGTCGTACAGATCCTTGTCGCTGGGGCTGCCCGGGTCAATCTGGTTTTTGATGCCGTCGAGGCCGGCCATCATCAGCGCGGCAAAAATCAGGTAGCCAGAATTCATCGGATCGGGAAAACGAATTTCGATGCGGCGCGCCTTCGGATTGGACACGTACGGAATGCGGCACGACGCTGACCGGTTGCTGGCCGAATACGCCAGCATCACTGGCGCCTCGTAACCGGGCACCAGGCGCTTGTACGAATTGGTGGTGGAGTTGGCGAACGCATTGATCGCGCGCGCATGCTTGAAGATGCCGCCGATGTACCACAGCGCCATCTGCGACAGGCCGCCGTAGCCGTCGCCGGAAAAGAGGTTCACGCCGCCCTTGGCCAGCGACTGGTGCACGTGCATGCCGCTGCCGTTGTCGCCGACGATGGGCTTGGGCATGAAGGTCGCGGTCTTGCCGTTGCGGAAGGCCACGTTCTTGATGATGTATTTCATCGTCAGCAAATCGTCGGCCTTCTTCACCAGTGTGTTGAACTTGGTGCCGATCTCGCACTGGCCAGCATTGGCGACTTCGTGGTGGTGCACTTCGACTTCGATGCCGACCGACTCCAGCGTCTTGCACATCTCCGCGCGCATGTCGTGCAGCGAATCCAGCGGCGCGACCGGGAAATAGCCGCCCTTGATGCCGGGACGATAGCCGCTGTTGCCGCCTTCGTATTCCTTGCCGGAATTCCAGTGCGCTTCCTCCGAGTCAACGTGGAAAAAGGTGTGGCCCATCTCGTTGGAATAGCGCACCGAATCGAAGATGAAGAATTCCGGTTCCGGGCCGAAGAACGCCTGCTCGGCGATACCGCTGGATTTCAGGAACGCCTCTGCACGTTTCGCGACGCCGCGCGGATCGCGCGAATACGCCTGCATCGTCGCCGGGTCGAGGATGTCGCAGGTCAGCACCAGCGTCGGATCGGCGGTGAACGGATCCAGGAATGCGGTCGACGGATCCGGCAGCAACACCATGTCGGACTCGTTGATGCCCTTCCAGCCGTTGATCGACGAGCCGTCGAACATCTTGCCGTCCTCGAACAGCGACGCCTCGACGATCGACTTGGGAAAGCTGACGTGGTGCTGCACGCCGCGCATGTCGGTGAAGCGCAGGTCGACGAATTCGACCTTGTGGTCCTTGATGAGTTTTTCGACGTGTTCGAGGGACATGGGGGGCTCCGGGAGTGGGTGGATGGACATCGGCGGGCGCCGCTGGCCCATAGCGATGCAATTCTCGTGCCACCCTTTTTGGAGCCACAATCCATTGATTTCCAACAGGTATCTCTGAGCAGCACCATTACGCTGCACCAAATCTGAGCGTATATGCGACAAATGCACCATGTTGGTGCTGATATCTCGAGGCGGCGGGCCTAGTCGAGGATCGCGTGCGGCACGAAGCGCGAGGTGTCGCGGGTGATCGGCGTCGCGTCTTCTCGCAGGCCCATTCCCGCGGCTTGGCCGGCAATCACCCAGCTGCCGACCAGCGGGTAATGGCCGTCGAACACCGGTAACGGATGATGCGCCTGCAGCACCGTCGGGCCATCGTCATAGGGGCCGTCGGATTTCAGCCGCGTGCCGTCGGCGGTGAACAGTTCGATGTTGGCGCCCTCACGCGAATGCATCGGCTTGCGTACCCAGCCGCGTGGCAGCGCAGCGCCGGCGTCATCGAAACGGGCCTCAAGCAGGTTGGGATGGTGTGGGTGGCGCTCCCACAGCAGCGGCAGGATGCCCTTGTTGCTGAGGATCGCCTTCCACGCCGGTTCGAGCAGTTGGATACGCTCGCCATCCAGGTTCGCGCCGAACGTTTCCACCATCATGAATTCCAGCGGATAGAGCTTGAACAGCGTGCGGATCACGTAGTCCTGCTGGTCGGTAAACCAGCCTTCCGCGCTGATACCGATGTCCTCGATCGCCACGTAGCGCGTCTCGATGCCTGCCTGTTCGGCGCAATCCTGGAGATAGCGCACGGTGCCGCGGTCCTCGATCGAGTCGCGCACCGCCGAGAAGTGCATCGGCGAGGCCAGGCGCTGCTGCTGGGCCAAGGTGGCCAGCGCCTCGCACAGATGTTCCTGGATGCGGTTGTACTGATCGGCGCCCGCCGGCAGCTGGCCCGCGGCCAGTTGCTGCTCCAGCCACAGCCACTGGAAGTATGCCGCCTCATACAGCGAGGTCGGAGTGTCGTAGTTGAGCTCGTACAGCTTGGCCGGTCCGCTGCCGTCATAGGCGAAATCCATGCGGCCGTACAGGTGCGGATCCTGCCGCTGCCAGGAGTCGCGGATCCAGTCCCAGTGACTGGCCGGGATCGCTAGCCGCGCCAGCAATTCCTCCGACCCGACAACGTCCTCGACCAGGGCCATCGCCATCCCGTGAACGGCGTCGGTCGCGGCCTCGATGTCGTCTTCAACCTGGCGCAGGGTGAACGCGTAGTACGCAGATTCGTCCCAGTAAGGTTCGCCGTCGATGGTATGGAAGTGAAAGCCCAGTCGCCCTGCCTGGGCTTGCCAGTCTGCGCGCGGGACGATCGGGATGCGACGCATCAGCTGCCGCGGCCAAACGCGCTGCGCGCCGCCGAGGAAGAACCGAAGCCCTGCCGCGAGACGGTGATCGCTCGCGTTGGCGGCGGCACCGCGCCGCGCCGTCCGGTCACCGGACCCGGCGCACGGGCCACGCGATCGGCCTGACTGTTCAGGAACTCGCCGCGCTGGTTCCGATAGAGCGGACCGGCACCGAACTGGCCCCGGCCGCCGAGCGAGTTCCCGAGCAGATATCCGATCAGAAAGCCCGACATGGGCGGCATGTACATCGTCCGGCCCTGCTCCTGCACCGGCGTGCAGGCCTGGAACTCGGTATTGCAGTCGGCCTGGGACTCGAACCGCGGCGCCGCGGTCGCGTGCCCGGTCAGGGCCTGTTGGTAGGCCTGTTCGCATTGCTGCGCGCTGAGGTTGGCGGTCGCGGTGCACTGCTCGACCGATTGCACCACGGTGCCGGTCGGCTCGGAGTTGCACGCGGCGAGCACCACCGGGACCGCAGCGGCCATCAGCACCAGCTTGAGGTTTCGGGAACGTTTCATTGGTGGCCTCACGGAGTCATGGCGGCAGCGTTCATCAGCCCGATCGCCACCGAGCTGCCTGCCAGGAACACGCCTGCGGCGAGGTCGCCCGCGTCGATGCGTGTGGAGATCTTGGGCACGAACAGGTGCGAGGCGCCATACGCGACCAGTTGGAATACCACTGCCAGCGCGCCCCACACCACCGAATCGAGCAGGCTGACCGAATGCGTGATCGCACTGCTGATAGGCAACGCCATGCCGATCGCGGCGCCGGCAAAGGCTATGGCCGCAGCGGCATTGCCCTTGCGGATCTGGGCAAATTCGCTGTGCCTGGTAACGAGCGCATAGCACACCAGCGCCAGGATCCAGACGAGTACGCCGCTGCCGAGATAGGCGGCGAAAGCGGTGAAGCTGGGCAGGGTAACGACGGGCATGGCAGGCTCCAGGAAAAGCGGGGTTCGAGCGCGGCCGGCGGCCGGCAGTCGGTCAGGTGATATCGAGATCGGCGATGGTCAGGTCGATGCCGACAGCGTAGGTGACGCAAAAGTCAGTGGGGCCGGAATCCTCCGCTGTCACCAGCAGGTACTCGTCGCGGTCCAGTTCCGGCACCGGGCGGTGGTAAAGCATCGCGTAATGGGTGAGGTCGTCGTCGCGACGCGGCGGGGAGTGCCGGTACAGGACTTCATCGTAGGCGATAGGCGGAATACGCGCCTCGTCGCCTTGCGTCGAACCGGTGACCCGATCCCAGCGATGGTCGGCGTAATCAATTTGCACTGCGCCCAAGTGCCGGTCCTCCGAGACGAATCGCTGGAACGCGGATTTGTCCGGAGGATGGACCGTGTCGTGAAAGACGAAGGCCTTGATGGCCTCGACATCCCCGCCCACGGTGCTGACCTGCAGGAAGGCGTCGTCGTCGAGGTAGAAGCGGTGCAGCGAAAAGCCGTCGCCGAGGTCGATGTGCCCGTAGCACGGTACGCCCTGGTACCCGCCGGGCAGTTCAGCCGTCATGGCCCCCGGGGCGATCCGGTACAGAGTGGTGTCGATGCAGACTTGAGCGCCGATGCGCAGACCCAGCGGCAGGGGTATGTCGCCCAGGGCTTGGCTCGCGGGTGCGTCCGGCACCGGCGACCGGCCGACCAGCTTTTCCAGCCAACGCATGCTCTGTCAGCCGCTGCGTGCCTTACCGACCGTCGCCGCCGGGACCGGAGAGCAGGTTTGCGGGTGCCGGATCGACCACCCGTCCGATCAGGGTCGGCTGCCTGTAGCGAGCCAGAATCGCGTCGGCATCCGGATCGGAGGCCAGCAGGCCGGCTTGGGACAGGCGTTTGTTGAGGTCGCCATCGCCGGTTTCACGTTCGAGCTCCTCGCCGGCCTCGATGCGCGCAGCGGTCTCGAGTTGACGCGACTGGATGCGGTCGAGCGAGTCCAGCGCGGTGCGCATCTTGCTGTTGGCGCCGACATGGCGGGCGGAAATTGTCGCCTGGGCGCGATGCACGGCCTCGGTCGCCTTGACCGTGTCGATCTGCTGACGCATGCCCCGCAGCTGCTGCTCGGCTTTGGCGATTGCGCCCTTCAACGTGGCCACTGACTGGTCCAGCTTGGCCTTGGACTGCTCGTCGGCACGATCCTCAGCCTCCAGCGGCGCCAGTCGCGCGGCGATCTCGCGCGCCAGGCCTTCGTCGCCCTTGGCCAGCGCACCTTCGATATAGCCCTCGTATTCGCGGCGTTTGCCGCCGCGCGCCGCGATCTTCTGCTGCAACAGCTTGCCTTGCGCCATCAGCTTGGTGAGCTCGTCGCGCGAGCGCGACAACTCGTTACCCGCGTCGCGCATCTCCTGGTCGAGGATGCGGATCGCGTTGGCATCGACGGTTTTCTGCGCCGCGTCGGTCGCGGTGCCGCGGAACAAGGTAATCAGCTTCTGGAACAGGCTCATGGCATCACTCGGGCGAGGTCGGTCAAAGGTAAGGCCGCAGGGCTTCGGCGGCGGCGATGGTGTTGTCGGCCAACGTCAGGATTTCCTCGACGATGGTCTCGTGGCTGGACGCCGAGGACAGCTCGCCAAACACGATGTAGGCGTCGCGCCCATCGACGTCGACCAGGCCGAGGTTGGACAAGGGATTGAGCGGGTTCAGGCGCAAGCATGCGTCATTGAGCCCGTCGCGATCGGCGACATCCGCGGCCGCAAACAGCACAGTGGACACGAACACCTGTTCACCAACAGCGGCCAGCTGCAGTTCCATGTCGCCGTAGCCATGCAGGACGATGTTGAGCGCCGGATCGGAGCCCTCGACCAACTCGAGTGTGGCTTGGCCCTCGGTGGCGAAGTGCCGGGCCAGGTATTGGTGGATCTCGTGCGTGGTCAGGCGGTTCATCGGGGGTCCTGCAAGGGGGTTGGCTGCCGCGCGCGGCGTGATCAGGCGCGTCAAGCGTCTCGTGCCAATAGAGTACCGCGGGGGCATCGACAGCGCCTGTGGGATGCGTCAGATCGCGTTGCGTCGCGTACCTGCAAGCGAGCTCCGCTATCCTGCCACGTCGCCGCAACTTGCGCGCCTTATCGTCTCCCCACACCCTGTCCACATGACCGACCTGCTGGCCGCCCTCCTCCTCGGCATCATCGAAGGCATCACCGAATTCCTGCCGATCTCCAGCACCGGGCATCTGTTGGTCGCCGAGCGCTGGCTGGGCCGTCGCAGCGACCTGTTCAACATTGCGATCCAGGCCGGCGCGATTCTCGCAGTGGTGCTGATCTACCGGCAGCGCTTGTGGCAGTTGGCGATGAGTTTCCTGCGGCGCCGCGACCTTTCGTTGCACAGCACGCCCTCACAGAGCACGCCCCCGCAGACCGCTTCTTCGCAAAGCACGCCGGCACACGCGCAGGCGCCTCGCGACTACGCGTACAAGCTGGCGGCCGCGTTCGGCGTCACTGCCGTCGGCGGCCTGTTGGTGAAGGGGCTGGGCTGGGAGTTGTCGGCGGAGGTCGCGCCGATCGCGTGGGCCTTGGTGCTGGGCGGCGTGTGGATGCTGGCGGCCGAGCATTTCGCGGCCAAACGCGCCGAAAAACTGGGCGAGCGCAGCACGATCACCTGGACGGTGGCGATCCTGGTCGGCATCGCGCAGGTGGTGGCGGGCGTGTTTCCCGGCACCTCGCGGTCGGCGGCGACGATCTTCGTGGCATTGCTTGCTGGGACCACCAATCGCGCCGCGGCCACCGAGTTTGCGTTCCTGGTCGGCATTCCGACGATGTTCGCGGCGACCGGTTATGAGCTGCTGAGCGTGATGCGCAATGGCGGCGTGGCGAACGAGGACTGGAACGCGCTGGCGATCGCCTTCGTCGCCTCGGCGGTGACCGCGTTCATCGCAGTGAAGTGGCTGCTGCAGTACATCCAGACGCATCGGTTCACCGCATTTGCGGTGTACCGGCTTGTTGTGGGCGCGGCGTTGTTGCTGATGATTCCGAGCGGCAGTTGATGTCGCTGTTTCCTTCTCCCGAGGGGCGAAGGAAAAGCATCAGCCCTTCACGTCCGGGTGCAATGAATACGTTGCATACGTCGCTGCTTCCGCCAGCACATGTCCCTGCATCGCATGGAACACATCGGCCGCGGTGAAGCGATCGGGCACGTCCAGCCTGGCGACATCGAGCGCGAAGATGCGGAAGAAATAGCGGTGCAGGCGCAGGTCGTTGGCCGGTGGATACGGTCCGTCGTAGCCGAAGTAGTCTCCTTGCATCTCAACATCACCCGCGAACCAGTCGGTGTAACTGTTCAAGCCCTGCCGGGAGCCTTTCGGCCCGGATGGCGATTGCTTGCCCTGCCTGGTGATGCCGTCGCTGCAACTTCCCGCCGCGATTTCACTGATATCCGCCGCGACATCGACCATCGCCCAATGCACGAAGTCGGTGCGCGGTTGATCGACCGGAATCTCGACGCCGTCCTTGCCCCCCATCTCTGCGACGGTCGGCACATCGGTGTCGATGCATAACATCGCAAAGGATTTGGTCCCGTCGGGCTCGTCGTTCCACGCCAGTTGCGGATTGCGATTGCCGCCGAAACCCTCCGGCGCGCCCATCGCATATTCCGCCGGAATGCGTTTGCCGTGTTCAAAACTGCTGCTGGTGATGTGCATCGCATCGCTCCTGTCATCGAGGGTTGATCTGGTCGGCTTGCTGTCTGGAACCCGTAACCCGGATAAGCGCAGCGCATCCGGGGCGCTTCGTGCCGTGACGAAAATCCCCCGGGTGCAGCCTGCGGCTTTACCCGGGCTCCGCGCTCACGCCGCAAGCACCGGGGTACTGTCTTGACACGAAAATAAAAATTGAGACGTTTTTACCTCTCCTCCGGCTCGAAAATCAGTGATTCGTTTCCACCCTTGCCGTACAGCGTCAACTTGCCGCCGGTCATGGTGTAGGAGGAGGCCTGACCGAGCAATGTCATGTAGGCGCCCTCGGCGCGCATGGCGGGTTCGGGTCCGGCCATTTCGGTGGACTGCAGCGGACCGACGGAAAACGCTCCATCGGCAGCCGCCTTGCAAGGTCCATCGTAACTGTTGACGCCACTGCTGCCCGAGATCCGGTCATTGGAAAACTTCGCCGTGATTCCGGTTGCGGCGGCGTGTTGCGAACTGACGCTCCACTCGACGAGTTTCCACGCCGTGCCATCCAGTGGCCTGCGCACGTGCGCACAGGCGGTCATGGCGATGATTGACATGGCCACGAGAAGAGTTGCAACCAGCCGCTTCGCTATCCAGGACATGATCGCCTCGCATGCATCACAGGTGCTCCTTCGGTTTGCAGTTATGCCACGTAGCTGGTCAGGAGAGTGTGTCAATCGGGTGGACCCATGAAACCCGAATCTGTCTTTCAGCGGAGCGTGGTTTTCCCAGGCGTGAAGCCGCAGGAAATGTGGCGATGATCAGCCGGACCCCGCCCGCTTGATGCGGACATTCTTGTGGGTCGTGAAGTCGGCTGTCCAACTCCGCTGCACGATGAGCGAACGTTCGCGAAACTGCGTAGCGAGCTGCGCGCGCAATGCCTGCTTGTGCGGACCCGACCAGAACAACGGTGGTGGCACCACCAGTCGCGCGTCCTGTCCGTGCAGTACGAGCGTGCCGTGCGCGCTGGCTTCGACCTTGTGCACGTCCTGCCATGCCAATTGGTAGTGGCCGAGGACGCTGCTCACCGTCACGACGCTGCTGTCCGCAGCGACCTGGCCCGAGCCCAGCACGAGATAGAACGCGAGCACCGCCAATGCCAGAAACAACAAGGCAACAGCACCGTCTCCGGCGCGCCACGACATCACGGCTGCAATGGAGAGAATCGCCATGCCCAGCGCACCGATCACCTGGACACCGATCAGGTTAGCGGTGGGGCGCTCGAGTGCTTTCATGTTCCTGCAAGCGTAATCATCATGCGGCGATACCTTTTTGTAGAGCGGAGCTTTGTGCGCGGGTGTTGAGGAATAGGACAAGAGCACCGGAGCAAGCGCCGCGCTACCAAAACGCCTGATCCATCGCGAA
>JAJAYW010000002.1 GCA_026786005.1 Lysobacter sp.
CGCAGGAAGGGCGTGCTCGACGGCATGGGCCTCCCCGGCAAGCTCGCCGACTGCCAGGAAAAGGACCCGGCGCTCTGCGAGATCTACATCGTCGAGGGCGACTCGGCCGGCGGCTCGGCCAAGCAGGGCCGCAACCGCAAGACCCAGGCGATCTTGCCACTCAAGGGCAAGATCCTCAACGTCGAGCGCGCGCGCTTCGATCGCATGCTCGCCAGCGCCGAAGTCGGCACGCTGATCACCGCGCTGGGCACCGGCATCGGCAAGGACGAATACAACCCGGACAAGCTGCGCTACCACCGCATCATCCTGATGACCGACGCCGACGTCGACGGCTCGCACATCCGCACGCTGCTGCTGACCTTCTTCTACCGACAGATGCCGGAACTCATCGAACGCGGCCACATCTACATCGGCCTGCCGCCGCTGTACAAGATCAAGCAGGGCAAGCAGGAGACTTACCTCAAGGACGATGCCGCCCTCAACGCGTACCTGGCCGGCAACGCGGTCGAGAATGCGTCGCTGATCCCGGCCGAAGGCGAGCCGGCGATTACCGGCACTGCGCTGGAGAAGTTGCTGCTGGTGTTCGCCGGCGCGCGCGATGCGATTGTGCGCAACGCACATCGCTACGATCCCATCCTGCTCGAGTCGCTGATCGATTTCACCCCGCTCGATGCCGCGCATCTGAGCGAAAACACCGACGAGCGACATGAACTCGACGCGCTCGAACGGCGCTTGAATCGTGGCGGGATCGGCAGCGCGCGTTATGTATTGACGCTGCAACCGGCCAACGAACAACGACCCGCGGCTTTGCTGTCCACGCGCAAGCACATGGGCGAGGAGTTGACCCAGGTCCTGTCGCTGTCGGCGTTTGAAAGTGGCGAATTGCGCCCGTTGCGCGAGGCCGCTGCAGCCCTGCATGGCCTGATCCGCGAAGGCGCGCGCATCGTCCGCGGCGGCAAATCGCAACCCGTGGACAGTTTTGCCGACGCGCACGCGTGGTTGTTCGAGGAAGCCAAGAAGGGCCGCATGATCCAGCGCTTCAAGGGCTTGGGTGAAATGAACCCGGAGCAGTTGTGGGACACCACGGTCAATCCGGAAACACGGCGCCTGCTGCAGGTGCGAATCGAGGACGCGGTTGCCGCCGATCAGATCTTCAGCACGTTGATGGGCGATGTGGTGGAACCGCGCCGCGCATTCATCGAAGACAACGCATTGAAGGTCGCCAACCTCGACGTTTGATCCGGGCTGATCGGGCCGACTTGCACGCATCTGCGCCTGTTGACGGACCGCTCCAGCGTCCTCCCCTGCGACGGTTGGGGAGGATCCGTCAGCACGTATTCCGCTCATTGCTGACATACACATCGGCCTGTAATCCAACGCGCAGCACTAGGATGGCTTGCGCGCCGCAGGCGCACATGAACGCTGGTCTGCTCCAGTGCTGCCCGATGGTCCGGATTGACGCGGCCTTCAACCCCACTCGCCTACATATGCCTTCTCACTGCCGAGGAATCCGCCATGAAACCCCTGATGCTTGGCCTAGCGATCGCGCTGGCCGTCTCCAGCTGCGCCACAACGACGTCGCCCACCGGCCGCAGGCAAGTGGTTGGCGCCGTCTCCCAGCAACAGTTGAACCAGCTTGGCGCGCAGGCGTTTGCGCAGATGAAGGCGCAGAAGCCACAAACCACGAATGCGCGCGAGGCGGCGTATTTGCGCTGCGTCGTGAATGCAGTGGTGCGCGAACTGCCTGCCGGATCGCAAAGCGGTTGGGAGAGCGCGGTGTTTGTCGACAAGGAGCCCAATGCATTTGCATTGCCGGGCGGCAAGGTCGGCGTGTACACAGGAATCTTCACCGTCGCGCGCAACCAGGACCAGCTGGCGGGTGTGGTCGCCCACGAAATCGGACACGTGGTCTCGCGCCATCACGATGAACGCATCACCCGGCAGGCGGGCGCGTCCACGCTGCTGCAAATCGGCGGCGCGCTCCTGGGATCCCGTTACGGGCAAGGCGCGGCCAATGCCGCGGTGCAGGGCGGGAGCATCCTGGCGCAGACCGGTTTCCTGCTACCGGGCTCGCGCGCGCAGGAAACCGAGGCAGATGTGGTGGGACAACAGTTGATGGCGCGGGCCGGGTTCGACCCGCGCGGGGCGGTCAGCCTGTGGCAGAACATGATCGCCGCCGGTGGCGGCCGACCGCCGCAATGGCTGTCGACCCACCCGGACCCACAGGCGCGGATCGGCGAATTGCGGGCACGCTCCGAGTCGCTGATGCCAACCTTCGAGCAAGCCCGCGCGTCCGGCCGCCGTCCAAATTGCGGTTAATTAACACGCGGCACGCTATACAGGCAGCCCGTGGCCCGGGGGCATGCTGATTGCGACAACCTGTTCTGCGGGCGTCGCGACCCCATTTTGGTTGGTCCTCGTACGATGCGAGGCTTGGATAAAAGGTAACGCATGAAAAACACGAACATCCCAACCGGGTTGAGCATTGCACTCGGCATTCTGGTATCAACGTTCGGCGTCGCACCTGCAGTCGCACAGGACGGCTACGGCAACATCGCGCCACAAAGCATGCGCGCCAAGCGCGATGCCGAACAGGCAAAGAAAAAACAAAAGGAAAAAAGCGAAGCGCCGGAAGCACCCGCATTGTTTCCCAACGCAACCCGCCAGCAGCCGGACGCCAAGGCCAGCAGCAAGGCCGTGAAAGGCCTGCAAGAATTGCAGGACCAGTACGAGAAGGCCGACTACGCGGGCACCATTGCCAAGGCCGAAGCCTTGGCAGCCGCCGAAGGAAGTGCGTACGAGAAAGCCTTCGCTTACCAGCTCGCCGGTAATGCGGCGGCGGACCTGAAAAACGATGCCAAGTCGGCCGAGTATTTCCAGAAGGCACTCGACAGCAACGGCTTGGACAACAACAGCCACTACCAAGTGATGCACAACCTTTCGGCCGTGCAGTTCGGTCTGGAGCGCTATGACGATTCGTTGAAGACACTGGATCGTTTCCTGGCCGAGACCAAGTCCGACGATTCGAAATACCAGTCGTTCCGGGGTGGCATCCTGGCCAGCGCAGGCCGCAACGATGAGGCGGCCAAGCTTTATGCCGCCCTGCTCGCCAAGAACCCGAATGACAAGAAGATCCTGATGAACGCCGTCGCGACGCTGCAACAGGCGGATCAGTTCGACCAGGCCAATGCCTTGCTGAGCGATGCTCACAAGAGGGGCCTGTTGACCGAGGCCCGCGAATACCGCGCCTTGTATTCGGGCTACCTCAATGCCGAAAACAAATGGAGGGACGCCATGTCGGTGATCAATGACGGCGTGGCGAAAGGGATCCTTGCGCAAGATGCAGATCTGGCGAAGGCGTACATGATCGTGGCGCAAAACGCCTATGTCGCCGACGACATCGCACTGGCCGTCGACATGTATGGCAAGGCCGGCCCAATCGCCGCCGATGGCGAGGCCTATCTCAACCTTGCCAAGGTCTACGAATTCCAGAAAAAGAAAACGGAAGCCAAGGCGGCCGCGCAGAAGGCCCTGGACAAGGGCGTGAAGAAACCGGAAGAAGCACGCAGACTATTGTCGAAGTAAGCGATTGCGACACTGTGCCGCGGGCCAAGCTGGAACTGGCCCGCGGCATTGGTATAAGCTACGGAGTCCTGCCGCCGTCCGGGTGCAGGGATCACAAATTCACGGCGCATCGACGTCCAGCCCCATTCCCAGAGCCCGCGCATGACGGAAAACCTCGGCAAACACGAGAACAAAAACGACAGCGAGGGACTCAGCTGGCCGCGGATCATCGGTGTCTCGTGCGCACTCGCGGTGCATGTCGGCGCATTGCTGTTGTTGCTGGCGCCGATTGCGCCGCCACCAAGTGACGAGGTGGAAGACGAGCGAGTCGACGTGACTTTCATCGAACCGCCACCGCCACCACCGCCGCCGCCGCCGCCACCGCCGGAAGAGCAGCAGCCGAAGCCAATCAAGGATTTGGTGCCGCCGACGCCGACGCAGTTACCGCCGCCGCCGGATCAACCACCGATTATCGTCGACACACCACGGCCATCGGACGTGCAGGCCCCGCCACCGGCCCCGCCAGCCCCGCCAGCACCAGTAGCCTCCATGGAGGCGACTGTCGATATCTCCTCAAAGAATAGAAACCCGCCTAAATATCCACCGGAAGAACAGAGACGGGGTATCAGCGGCACAGTGGTGCTAGTCATTACCGTTGACGCCAACGGCAATGCCACCGATGTTCAGATCGAACAATCCAGCGGCAATCGCAACCTGGATCGGGCGGCGCAACAAGCTGCGCGGCGCTGGACATTCAATGCGGCATCCGAAGGCGGCAGGAAAGTCGGCGGCAGAGTGCGCGTACCAGTCAATTTCACCATCGCTGGTTGATCACACGGCTCGATTCGAATAAGTTCTAAAAAAGCAAGACAAACGTTAGATCAGTTTTCCCATTCCATCCACGAATCCAAAGGTAAGCGTCATGCTGCAGGAAACCACAACCGCTGCTGCGACCGCCGGCACAAACAATGCCGCAGCGCTCCAGCAAATGAGCTTCAGCCATCTGCTCCAGAACTTCGATCTCGTCGGTTGGGTGGTCTTCATCACCCTCATCGTCATGTCGGTGATGTCGGTGTACTGGATCGTCATCAACTTCCTCAAGAACGTGCGTCTGCGTGGTCGCGCCGATCGCGTCGTCAGCACGTTCTGGGAAACCACCAACGCACAGGACGCGATCCGCTACATGGAAGAGCAGCCCAAAAGCGAGCCCTTCTCCAAGATCGCACTCGACGCCGCCCAGGCTGCGGCACACCACCAGCGTCACGAAGGCTCGCGCCTGGTTGAATCGCTGAACCGCTCCGAGTTCGTCGATCGCGCCCTGCGCCAAGGCGTCACCCGCGAGTCGATGCGTCTGGAAAGTGGCTTGACGGTGTTGGCAACGGTCGGTTCGACCGCGCCGTTCGTCGGCCTGCTCGGTACCGTATGGGGCATCTACCATGCGCTGCTGGCGATGGGCTCCAGCGGCGACGCCTCGATCAACGCGGTGGCCGGCCCGGTGGGTGAAGCGCTGATCATGACCGCCATCGGCTTGTTCGTCGCCATCCCGGCTGTGCTGGCGTACAACTTCTTCGTCCGCCTCAACCGCGTCACCAACAACAAGTTCGACACGTTCGCGCACGACCTGCACGATTTCTTCGCGACCGGTTCGCGCGTTGGCGAAATCCCGGTTCGTCGCTAAGCGACGGATCGAGCACGATCAAGGGAGCCGAGCATGGCCTTCAGTAGCGATACCGAGAGCGCTGGCGTGATGGCGTCGATCAATGTCACTCCCCTTGTGGACGTGATGTTGGTCTTGTTGATCATCTTCATGATCACGACGCCATTGATGTCGCACAAGACACAGGTCAAGTTGCCGCAGGCGGATCTCGACAAGAAGCCAGAGGGCGCGCAGGAGACGGCGCCGATCACGATTGCGGTGACTGCTGAAGGTGCGATCTTCTGGAACGACGAGCCGGTGACCAAAGACCTGATGGAAAGCCGCTTGTCCAGTGCAGCGCAGCTCACGCCGCAGCCACCACTGAACCTGCGTGGCGATCGCACCACCAAGATGCGCGTCATCAACGAGATCACCAAGATCGCCCAGCAGCAGGGCATGTTGGATATCGGTTACGTTGCGACGAGCGAAAGAAAGCGCTGATCCGGGAGAGCACATATGTCATTCGCATCCGATTCCACCGGCGGCCCGATGAGCGAGATGAACGTCACGCCGCTGGTCGACGTGCTGTTGGTCTTGTTGGTCATTTTCATGGTTACGATGCCGATCCAGTCGTATCCGATCGACGTGGATCTTCCGCAGAACTCGCTGACGCCACCGGTCAATCCGAAGGAACCGCCGGAGCCGATCAAGCTGCGGATCGACGCCGCAAGCCAGGTGTACTGGAACGATTCGCCCACGCCCGTGTCTGCATTGCAAAACATGATGTCGGCGGAAGTCCAGCGCGACCCGACCAACCAGCCCACGCTCGAGATCGACACCAACGACGATGCCGAATACGAGGTGTTGGCCAAGGTGTTGGCGGCAGCCAAGAACGCCGAAATGGTCAAGATCGGTTTCGTGCAGAAATAGTTCGGACGACAGTGAATGCATGACCCGCAGCCTTGCTGCGGCGCTCACCAAAGGTGGATCTGGATGCCGCCCCGAAAGGGCGGCATTTTTATGCCGCGTTCACATCGCAAGGCCGATAACGAAACCACGGCGCTTCGCCGGGCATGGGGGACGGACATGGCCTTTGCACAGACACACAGCCGCGCGGTGATGGCCGACATCAACATCACGCCCTTGGTCGATGTGATGCTGGTGTTGCTGGTGATCTTCATGATCGCCACGCCGATCCTGTCGCATTCGATCAACATTCCGCTTGCTCCCGGCGCGGATAAGGCCGTCATACCACCTGATCCGATCCGGTTACGCGTGGATGGCGCCAATCAAGTCTTCTGGAACGACACGCTGACGCCGGTGATGGCGTTGCAGAACATGATGGCGGCAGAAGTGCAGCGTGATCCCGCCAACCAGCCGCGGCTGGAAGTCGATTCCAGCGAAGACGCCGAGTACCAGGTGCTGGCAAAAGTCCTGGCAGCGGCAAAAAATGCCGAGATGGACAGAATCGCGTTCGTGCAGAAGTAGTTCGAACCTGCCGATGAAGCCACTTTCAATCGTCAGCCCGCCTGTGTCGGGATGAGCGAGGGTAGGTGTCATTGTTCTTGCTCTTGGCAAGGGTGCCACCGCGCGTCATATGCACTGTGGTGATCGCTGGGAGAACGACGCCCTCCCGCCGGTTCCGATGAGGTCCTGAGGATGCTCCGAACAGCCGTAGTCCCGGCTTTGGCCGGGATGACGAGGCAAGCTTCAGACATCATTAACGCGCGACACGCTGGATGACGCGCAAGTAATCGGCGACGGAGCTCGCCATCCCTGCGTACAGCGCATCGGCGATGAGGGCATGGCCGATGGACACTTCGAGGACGTGCGGTACGCCGCGCAGGAACGCGTCCAGGTTGGCCAGGCTCAAATCATGGCCGGCGTTGACGCCCAACCCGAGCGCCTGGGCACGGCGAGCAGTCTCCGCACACAAGGCCAGCGCCTCGCTCGCGTCTCCGGCGGCATGGGCGTCCGCATACGGACCGGTGTAAAGCTCGATGCGGTCCGCGCCGACCGCGGCCGCCTGTTCGACATCCGCGCCCGCATCGACGAACACGCTCACCCGGCATCCCAAGGCTTTCAGTACGGCGATCTGCGGACGCAGGCGTTCACCATCGCGGGAAAAATCAAACCCATGATCGGAGGTGAGTTGTCCGTCGCCATCGGGCACAAGCGTGGCTTGCGCCGGGCGTGCCTGTTCGCACAACGCGGCGAACCCGGGATAACCGTCACGCGGCGGCGCGAACGGATTGCCTTCGAGGTTGAATTCGACTCCATGGTGGAGGGTCAGCGCCGCCAGTGCGAAGACGTCAGCGGCACGGACATGCCGCGCGTCGGGACGTGGATGCACGGTGATGCCGTGTGCGCCCGCATCGAGGCAGGTGCGCGCGGCGAGGACGACATCGGGTGAGTGGCCGCCGCGCGAATTGCGCAGCACGGCGATCTTGTTGACGTTGACGCTGAGCGCGGTCATCGGTACACCCCGCCCGATGACCGCTGCATCGCGATCACGAAACCGGCGGCTCCGGCGTCTGTCCAGCAATGCGACGGGCTTCGGCCTGCTCGCGCATGCGGCGCAATTCGTCGGGATTGAGCATCAGCGATTCGTCGCGGCTGCGGCTGCCGACGCGGCTGGCGAACAAGCCCATGACCCAAGCCACCATCGAGCCCAGGGCCACCAGCACGCAGATGAAGGCCAGCGCCACGGAACTGGTCTGGAAGGCGACCGCGAATGCGGCCAGTGCCGCCAACAGGAAGAGCCAAGGCATCGCATCCACTCCTCAGAACATTCGGTCGATTTCCCGGCCGCAGTTTACCCCGAACAAATCGCAGGCGAAGCCGCCCGCGCGCACGTTTCCGCCGTCGGTCGCCCGCCTTCAAAGCAGTGGCGACAGCAGCCGGGCGAGGGCTTCGGGCAGGCGTACCCGGAACAACGGGCGCTCGCGCTCGCGAAGCACGGGCGCGGCGTTGGCGAATTCGCCGTCAATAAGTTTGGCCAGCTGACCGGCGATGCCGCGATCGCGGAACAGCATCGACACCTCGAAGTTCAGCCGGAAGCTGCGGTGGTCGAAATTGGCGCTGCCGATGAGCGCCAGGTCGTCGTCGACCAGCAATGCCTTGCTGTGCATCAGCCGGGGACCGTACTCGAACACCTTGACGCCCGCTTCCAGCAGCAGGTCGTAGTACGAGCGGGCCGCGTAGGTCACCAGCCTGGAGTCGCTCATCCTCGGCACCAGCAGGCGCACGTCGATGCCGCCCAGCGCCGCGGACGTCAACGCCATCATCGCCGCCTCGCCCGGCACGAAATACGGCGTCATCAGCCAGACCCGTTTTTCGGCGCCATGGATCGCGCCGACATGCAGGCGATGGATCGCTTCCCACGACGAGTCCGGGCCGGAGGTCAGCACCTGCGCCGGAATCGGGCCGGGGTCACGGCTCGACACATCGATGTCGAGCGGTTCGGCTTCGTTGGTGTAGGCCCAGTCCTCCAGGAACACCGTTTGCAGGCTGCGCACGGCATCGCCTTCCAGCCGCAGGTGCAGGTCGCGGTAGGCGTCGCTGCGCAGCGTGTCGTTCTCTTCGTCGGTGATGTTGATGCCGCCGGTGTAGGCAATGTGGTTGTCGATGATCACGATCTTGCGATGGCAGCGCATGTTCAGCCACGGCCGTTGCCAGATGCGCCCGAACCGCATGGGATGGAACCACGTCAGCTCGCCCCCGGCCTCGGTCAACGGCCGCATGAAATCGCGCGTGACCTTGCCCGAGCCCACCGCGTCCAGCAGCACACGCACCTTGACGCCGGCCAGTGCGCGTTCGACCAGTGCGTCGCGCAGCGCCGTGCCGGTCTGGTCGGGACAGTAAATGTAGTACTCCAGATGGATGTGCTTGCGCGCCAGCGCGATGTCGGCCAGCAGCGCCGGGTACTTGGCCGAGCCATCGATCAGCAGGCGCACGTCGCTGGCGGTGGAGGGCGGCAGGCCGGTGGTGGCCTGGCCCAGTTTGGCCAGCTCCATGGCTTCGAGGTCGCAGGTGGCCTTGGCCAGCACCGGCAGTGCATCGCGCGTGCGGCTGCGGCGCATGCGGTGGCGGGTGATCCGTTGCGGCCCGAACACGTGGTAGATCAGGAAGCCCACGTAAGGCAACGCCGCCAACCCCATCAGCCAGCTCAGCGTCGCGGCGGGCTCGCGTTTCTGCAGCACGATCCAGGCCCCGACCCAGACCATGTAGCCGATCCAGCCGATCACCAGGTACAGGCCGAGATGCGGGATCGAGACGAAGGTGTCCCAGCAGCTTTCGAGAAATTCAAGCATGCGGCCGATTCTACGTGCGCCAAGCGACTGGATTCACTGCCGGCGCCAGCACGTCGTCGCTGGCGCTGAGACACGTGCGGCGTACCGTGGCTGGCATGGGTGAAGCGATCAAAGGCCGCGGTTCCAGCCGCGCCCTGCCGGGGCGTTACGCGGTGACCGTGCGCGAGAAAGCCGACGACGGCTGGCACGACGGGCGCGCCGATGGCGATGGCTTCGAGGACGCCGTCGAGCCACTGCTGCGCACCCAGGTGCGTGAGGAAATTGCGCGTTCGACCATCTCGCGCAACACCTCGCCCGATATTCCGTTTTCGCAATCGGTCAATCCGTACCGAGGTTGCGAGCACGGCTGTTCCTACTGTTTCGCGCGCCCGAGCCATGCCTACATCGACCTGTCGCCGGGCCTGGATTTCGAGACCAAGTTGTCGGCCAAGAGCAACGCCGCGGAACTGTTGCGGCGCGAGTTGGCCAAGCCCAACTACCAGGTCAGCCCGATCGCGCTGGGCATCAACACCGATGCCTACCAGCCGATCGAACGCAAGTGGCGCATCACCCGGCAACTGCTCGAGGTGCTGGCGGAAACCCGGCATCCGGTGTCGCTGATCACCAAGAACGCACTGATCGAACGCGACCTCGACCTGCTGGCGTCGATGGCGCAGGACAACCTGGTGCGCGTGTTTTTTTCGGTGACCACGCTCGACAACCACCTCGCCGCAAAGCTCGAGCCGCGCGCCTCGGCCCCGCATCGCAGGATCCGCGCCATGCGCACGCTGAGCAATGCGGGCGTGCCGGTCGGGGTGATGTTTGCGCCGGTCATTCCCTGGGTCAACGACAGCGAGCTCGAAGCGGTGCTGGAAGCCGCGCACGGTGCGGGCGCCGACAGCGCGGGGTATGTGTTGTTGCGCCTGCCGTGGGAAGTCGCACCGCTGTTTCGCGACTGGCTGCAGACCCATCTTCCAGAGCGCGCCGAGCATGTGATGAGCACGGTCTGGAACATGCGCGGCGGGCGCGACTACGATTCCGGCTTCGGTACCCGCATGCGTGGACAGGGCGCGTACGCGGACCTGCTTGCACGCCGGTTTGCATTGGCCTTGAAGCGCTGCGGTTATGGAGACAATGACAGGGCCTCGCTGGATTGCAGCAAGTTCCGACCGCCGCAAGCGCCGACGCGTCAGGGCGCGTTGTTCTAGCGCGCGCTCCCGGAGATTGCCCGCCTTTTGTAGGAGCGCACCTGGGCGCGATGGGGCGTTACCGGGAAAGCCCATCGCGCCCAAGTGCGCTCCTGCAGAACGGCCGCGCGGGATTCACATGGCGTAGACGGCGTGTAGCACGAGGCGCTTTACACTGCGGACCACGTCTCCTCAACGCCAGATTGTTGGCCGATGCCTGTCCAAACCACCCCGCACCAACCCGACAAAGATGATGGCCGCTTCCAGTTGGCGATGGTGTCGTCGGGCATCGGCATGGCCATCGTCGATCTGCAAGGCTGCTGGCTCGAGGTCAACCCGGCGTTTGAACGGATGTTCGGATTCAGCGCAGCGGATGTGATCGGCCGTGCGGCCAGCGAGTTCGCGCACCCGGACGACCTCCAACGGTCGCGAATACATCTGCAAGGCATGATCGACGGCAGCCAGACCGGCGCGGACGCGGAAAGCCGTTACCTGCGCCGCGACGGCAGCATCGTGTGGGCACAGGCCAACGTTGGCGTGATGCGCGACAGCGCCGGGCAGCCGCAATCGTTGATCGTGCAGTTGCGCGACGTCACCGCGCAACACGCCGCGGTTGACGCGCTGCGCGAACGCAACCGTCTGCTTGAACAACGCGTGCACGATCAAGACACGTGCCTGGACGCCGCCAATCGGCAACTCGAGTTGCTGATGTTCGGCATTTCGCACGATTTGCGCGCGCCCCTGCGCGCGATCGACAGCTTTGCCAATCTGCTCGGCAAGCATGCGAGTGATCGCCTGCAGCCCACCGACAACGAATACCTGCACCGGATCCGGGCCGCGGTCGAGCGCATGGCCAGCCTGATCGATGGGCTGGTGGAGTTGTCGCGCGTGGGCAAGGCCGAAATCAAACCCGCGCTCGTCGATGTGAGCCTGCTGGCGGAGTGGGCCGTGGCCGAGCTGCAGGAACAGGCGCCCTCGCGCCGCGCCAACGTCGTGATTGCGCCCGGTTTGATGGTGCACGGCGACGAACGACTGTTGAAGACCCTGCTGGTCCAGCTGTTGCGCAACGCGTGGAAATTTTCGCGGCACCGCGATGAAGTGTGCATCCGCGTGGAAGGCGCACGCACCGACGGCGGATTGCAGCTTTCGATCGGCGACCAAGGCTGCGGCATCGACATGCGCTATGCCGACAAACTATTCCAGCCGTTCCAGCGCCTGCACGGCGAAGATCACGGCGCGGGTCACGGGCTCGGCCTGGCGGTCGCCCAGCGCATCGCGCAACGACACGGGGGCCGGGTGTGGGCCGAGTCCGAAGTCGGTGTCGGCAGCGTGTTCCATGTGCAGTTGCCGGACGCCGGCGGACCGCAGGCCGCAAAAGTGGATACGAGCTTGCGCGATGCAGGCATGCACGGGAGCAGCGATGAACGACAAAGCGATCCTGCTGGTTGAGGACAATCCCGACGACGTCGAATTGACGCGAATTGCATTTGAGGACGCCAACATCGCCAACGAGTTGATGGTGGTGCGCGATGGCGCCGAAGCGCTGGACTATCTGTTCGCACGAGGGACGTATGTGGATCGCGATCCACTGTGCCTGCCATCGATCGTCCTGCTCGACCTCAACCTGCCCAAAGTCGACGGGCGTGAAGTGCTGCAGGCGATCCGTGCCAATGAAGTGACCAAGGGGTTGCCGGTAGTGGTGTTGACCACCAGCGCCGAGCCCTACGACGTCGAAGCCAGTTACGCACTTGGCGCCAACAGCTATATCCAGAAGCCCGTCGATTACGAACAATTCGTCGCGGCGGTCAAGCAAGTCGGCCTGTATTGGCTGGCGTTGAATCGGTCCGGGCAGAACAGCTAACGACGGTTTGAACCCTTCGCTGGCATAACGCTGCAGTGCGTTCTCGGCCAGACGGGCAATGCCGTCGCCGCGGAAGCGGCCGTCGATCGCACAGGACGAGGAGCCGCGATCAGTCGACGATTCGTGGCCCAACTCGCTCGAAGCTGCCTTCCTGCAAAAAGCGCAACAGGGAGGCGCATGCGCGTCGCCTGCAGACGCATTGTCCGTGGCGCCGCTACCGCGAGAACAACTGCTCCGCGCGCTGCCACAGGATCCAGCTGGTGGCGATGAACTTGTCGCCGCCCTGCGGACGGTTGCCGCGATGGGTATGGGTAAACGCGGTCGGCGCGATCAGCAGGGTGCCGGCGCGCGGCACGATCTTGCGGTGCTGGAACAGGAATTCGGTTTCGCCCTCGTCAAAACCATCGTTGAGGTAGATCGTCCACAGCAAATGCCGGTGCAACGTCTCGCCGCCGGGATCGCGCGGATACAACTCGCAGTGCCAATAGGGATACCCGCCTTCGTCGGCGCGATACCACTGCAGGTTGATCGCGCCCGGACGCAGGCACGTCCCGGTGATGCCGCCCAGCGCCGTGTCGTCCATCCGCGCAATGTCGTCGGCGTCCAGTCGCCGCATCGCGCCGTCGACGCCAGGCTGTTGCAGCATCAACGGCGCGATCAGCGTTTGCGGATAGCGGCGCAGATAGGACAGCAGGCCGCCGTACACCGCCGCGTTCAAGCTTTGCTCAATGTCCGCCCACGCCGCATTGCCGGTGACTTGCAGGTCGCGGCTGTGCTTGAGTTCCGGATGCACGCCACCACCGACGCGGCCCGGTTGCAGCGCATCGCTGTGCTGCAGGCGTTCGACGATGCGCGCGCAGGTGTCGCGATCGAGCACGTCGTGCGTGACTTCGATGAAGTCCACGGGAATGAAATCAACAGGAATGAACTCGACGGGCGTGCCGTCATCGTGCGTGGTCATGCGCGCGCCATGACTTCAGCCAGCAACCGCAGGTCGGGATTGATGCGGCAGGCGCGCTTTTCCTCGATCAGGTAACGGGTGAGCGAGATGGAAGGCATGGGTTATGCAAGGGAAGAGTGATGAATGCCATTGTCGCCCACCCCGGATGGTGTTGTGGCG
>JAJAYW010000003.1 GCA_026786005.1 Lysobacter sp.
CCATTGGCGCAGCTGCCCATCGAGATGACCCATTTCGGATCGGGCATCTGGTCGTAGACCTTGCGCAGCGCGGGCGCCATCTTGTTGACCAGCGTGCCGGCGACGATCATCACGTCGGACTGGCGTGGTGAGGGGCGGAACACCACGCCGAAACGATCGAGATCAAGCCGCGCGGCGCCCGCGTGCATCATTTCGACGGCGCAACACGCCAGGCCAAACGTCATCGGCCACATCGAGCCGGTGCGCGCCCAGTTCCACAACACATCCATGCTGGTGGTGACAAAACCCTGTTGCAGCAACGGGTTGTCGCCCTCGGGACGCAGGATGTCGTCGAGCCGCCCTTCCGGCAGCGGGTTGTGCATGAGACCCGATACGGTCTGGATCACTCCCATTCCAGCGCTCCCTTCTTCCAGACGTAGATGAAGCCGATCAGCAGCAACCCCAGGAACACGCCCATTTCGATCAGGCCGAACACGCCCAGCTCGCGGAACACCAGCGCCCACGGAAACACGAAGGCGATTTCGAGATCGAACACGATGAACAGGATGGCGATCAGGTAATAGCGCACGTCGAACTTCATGCGCGCGTCTTCAAACGGGGCAAAGCCGCATTCGTAGGGAGACAGTTTTTCGGCAGTCGGTCGCTTCGGGCCGAGCAGGTTGCCGATGACCACCAGCGCAACGCCGATGCCGAGGGCGACAAGCAGGAACATCAAGGTCGGTAGATATTCGGCCAGCACGGGGAGTTTGAAATCCTAGCTGTTGGGTTGGACGTCCGGCCATGGATGACCGGGCTTTAGCGCACGCATTCGCGGGCATGACGCTCTTCCTGAGCAAAAACCTGCATATCCGTATGCAGACTTTTCACAATGGCGCTAGGACCGGGACTCGAAGAAACGCCGCATCATCAATGCTTCGGCATCTCACACCGGTGCCACGTTGATGTCCCTAAGTACATGTCGAGCGCATGAAACCAGTGCGCAGCCACACGGCTAACCTTTCTATTTTAGCCGGGTCGCGTGATTAATGGCTACCGTGCAGGCTGTGGAAAGAATTTAGCGATGCGCAATGGGATACACCTGTACAAGCTCTTCTGAGAGGTGGGATACGGCCAAATTACCGAAGTAACGGCTCGCAAGCGCATCGCGGGTTGAAGACCCTCGCTGCATGGGCAGTGGCTGGCACAAAGCGTGAGGCTTGTAGCACTTGGTATGACGCGCGCGGGCTGGACAGTTCTAAGTCGGATCATCTACCAATGACCGCGACCGAATGAAGCAGTGCGCGGTAGCCGGCTTGTTGCTGCGGTACGCCCTCACGGGTACGCGCAAAGCGTCGCTAACAACTTGCGCTGGTCACGTCCTCGCGTTCGCCACGGCGGCGTGGCTTGGGCTCAGCCGGCTTTTTCGCAGCGGTCCGATAGCCCTCCGGATTCATCGACTGCCAGCGCCAGGCATCCCGGCACATCGCATCCACATCGAGCGCGGCACGCCACCCCAGCAGTTGCTGGGCCAGCGCCGGATCGGCGTAGACCTCCGCCACGTCGCCGGCGCGGCGGGCCACCACGTCATACGGCACGGCCCGACCCGATGCCCGTTCGAAGGCCCGCACCAGCTCGAGCACGCTGATGCCGCATCCGGTGCCGAGATTGACGGTCAGGTTGCGGTCGGCGCGCTGCAGGTATTCGAGTGCATCGACATGGGCCCGCGCCAGGTCGGTCACGTGGATGTAGTCACGCACGCCGGTGCCGTCGATCGTCGGATAATCGTCGCCGAAGATCTGCAACCGCTCGCGCCGCCCCACCGCCACCTGGCAGATGTAAGGCATCAGGTTGTTCGGGGTTCCGCCCGGATCCTCGCCCAGCAAGCCCGATGCATGGGCGCCGACGGGATTGAAATAGCGCAGGTTGCCCACCCGGAAGCTTTCGTCAGCCTGGCACAGGTCGCCGAGTAATTGCTCCGTCACCAGTTTGGTGCGGCCGTACGGATTGGTGGCCTGCAAGCGCGCATCCTCGCGCACCGGCACGCGTTCGGGATCGCCGTACACCGTCGCGGATGAGCTGAACACCAGTCTCCGGACGCCTGCCGCTTTCATCGCCTGCAGCAGCGCAATGCTGCCGACGATGTTGTTGTCGAAATATTCCAGCGGTTGGGCGCACGACTCGCCCACGGACTTGAGCGCAGCGAAGTGCATCACCGCGTCGAACTCATGGGTGGCGAACAGCATCGACAACGCCGCCTTGTCCCGCAGGTCGAGGCGATGCGCGATCACCGGCGCACCCGTCACCCGGCGCAGGCGCTGCAGCACGGCTCGCGAGCTGTTGACGAAACTGTCGGCGATGACCACCTGGTGACCGCGCTCGACCAGCTGCACGCAGGCATGGCTGCCGATATAGCCCGCTCCCCCTGACACCAAGATACGCATTGCTCACCCGACATCCGCCCCAATTCCCGCTACAACGCAAAACGGGCCGGTTGCCGGTAACCGACCTCGCTGGACGGCGCTTGCCGGGCATGTTCCGGGCGCGTTGGCGGAAACCGGTCCGTTTCGCGTTTGCCATGATTGGTAGGGCGGCCACGTGCCCGATACCCACGCTGATGTCGAGGCCCTGCGCCGAAATACGGGCTACTCCCCGTCGACGCCAGTCGAAGTGTCCGCATACACCGTTTCGTCGAGTGGTACCGCGAGTACTACCGCGCCTGATATCACTCCCCACCAGCCCGATCGTTGCGGCGGCTTGGCCGGATTTCCGGACCTGCGCCGTTCAGAAGTCCGTATTAGGGGGAAACACCATGATTTTACGAGCCTTGCTGGCCCTATCTTTGGCGTTGTTGTTGGCGGCCTGTGCATCCTCGGGCAGTACCGAATCCGGGCCGCCTCCAGCCGACGTGGCCGCCGCGGTCGACTCCTATCTGATCGGCGTCGACGACGTCGTCCAGGTCTCGGTATGGCGCAACCCGGAACTGGGCATCGTCGTGCCGGTGCGGCCCGACGGCATGATCTCCGTCCCGCTGGCGGGTGAGGTGATCGCGGGCGGGCGGACGCCGGCGGACGTCGCCAAGGATATCCAGGGCAAACTCGCCAGCTACGTCCGTGATCCGCAGGTGTCGGTCATCCTGACCGACCTGCGCAGCCACGAGTACCTGTCGCGCGTGCGTGTCACCGGCGCCGTGCAGCAACCGATCTCGATCCCGTATCGCCAGGGCATGACCGTCCTCGATGCCGTGCTGGCCGCCGGCGGCGTCACCGTTTTCGCCGCAGCCGATCGTTCCGATTTGCACCGCAAGACCGCTCAGGGCACCCGCACCTATGCGGTGCGCCTGGACCGCATTCTCGAGCGGGGCGACCTGGAGACCAACTTCGGCGTCGCGCCGGGTGACGTGATCACCGTTCCGGAGCGTACGTTCTGATGAGTTCCCTCGCGCTTCCTCCCCGCCGTCCCGCGAGCGCGGCAAGCAACGAGCCGATGCCGCTGACCGAACTGCTGCCCATACTGTTGCAGGAGGGCCGTCGGCATGCGCTTGCGATGGTGCTGATGTTCGCCGCGATCGCGTTGCTCACCCTGTTGGCGGGGCTGTACCTGTTGCCGAAAAACTTCGTCGCCTCGACCACGATCCTGGCGCAGGAGAGCGGCATCATCCAGCCCTTGCTCGAGGGCCGTGCGGTGGCGACCGGCGTGACTGATCGCGCCGGCATGGCACGCCAGGTGATATTCAGCCGCAAGGTGATGGAAGACATTCTGGGCACCGGTGGCTGGCTTCAGGACAATCCATCACCGGTACAGCGCGATCGTCTGATGGAGCAGATCCAGGACCGCACCACGATCACCGGCCCGCGCGAGGACCTGGTGCAGATCTCCTATCGCGATTCGGATGCCGAACGCACCTTCAAGGTCACCGAACGCCTGGGGACGCTGTTCATCAACGAGAGCCTGGCCGCGAAGGAACGCGAAAGCCGCGAGGCCTACGAGTTCATCGACAACCAGGTGCAGGGTTATCACCGCAAGCTGACCGAGGCGGAAGACAACCTGCAGGCCTACCGGTCACGCAATGCCGACGCACAGCCGGGCAGCGCGACCGACGTCAACACACGGATCGCATCGTTACGGACACAGGTCGAGCAGACCCGCATGTCGATGCTGGAGCAGCAGTCGCGCCAGACCGCGCTGGCCTCCCAGCTTTCGGGCGAATCGGCGGTCACCGCGGTGCAGACCCGCGAGAACCTCTACCGCGCGCAACTGCTTGAACTGCAAAACCAGTTGGACCGGTTGCTGTTGAGCTACACCGAGCAATACCCCGACGTGGTGCGCATCCGGCACCAGATTACGGATATCCACCGAGCCATGCAGGAAGAGCAACGCCTCGACCAACCTTTGCAAGGCAACGGCCTGTTCGAGGATGCCCAGCTCAATCCCCGCTACCAAGAGCTCCGCAGCCAGCTGGCCGAGGCCGAGCGTGAAGTCGCCGCGTCTGGCTCCCGCCTGGGCATCGCCGAGTCGATGCTGAACGAGGAGCTCGATCGCAGCCGTCGCATCGTCACCTCCGAAAGCGCGCTGGCCGAACTGACCCGCGACTACGAGGTCAATCGCGACATCTACCAGGACCTGCTCCGGCGACGCGAGAATGCCCGCGTCTCCATGGAGCTCGACCAGGAGCAACGCGGCCTGACCATGCGCGTACAGGATCCCGCCACCATGCCGCTGCGGCCAATCGGTCTGCGCTTCATGCATTTCGCGGCCGGCGGCCTGTTGATGGCGATCACGCTGCCCATGGGCCTGGTTTTCCTGCTCGCGCGTTTCGACCCGCGCGTCCGTTCCGCGCCGCAGTTGGCACGTCGCATCAGCGTGCCATTGCTCACCGTGATCCCGCCGTACTACACGCCGCGCGAGCGACGGCACCAGTTCGCACGCGCCGCGCTGAGCTTCGGCATCCTCGCCGCGGTCTTCGTCACCTATGGCCTGATTTATGGGTACAAGCAGATGAACGCCTGACTTCGATGCCATGACCCGACACGACACCCAGGAAACGCCCGTGAGCCCGGACCAGGACAGCCCGGACTGCATCGCTACGCCCAGCGAGGCGGCGCTCTCCATCGCGCGCTTCAAGGAGCCACAGGCGTTCAGTCCGCGCAAGCTCGAAGAGAGCCGCCTGATCCATCGCAACGATTCCGTGCGCGAACAGGCCGACTCCTTTCGCGAGTTGCGCACGCGATTGCTAGCACTGGGCGGGGATCGCAGTTTCATCACCCTGGTCGCGCCCATCGCCCATGGTTGCGGCGGCAGTTTCGTGGCGCGCAATCTGGCAGCCGCGTTCGCCTTCGACGATTCCAAGACGTCCCTGCTGATCGACTGCGATGCGCACCATCCGGCGCAACACACCGCTCTCGGGGTGGATGCCACGGAAGGCGGCCTGATGGACTACCTCGACGATCCTTCGGTCGACCTCGCCGGGATCCTGTACCCCACGGCGGTACCGCGCCTGCGATTGATTCCCGGCGGCCGCCCCCGCGAAATCACCGGCGAGCGCTTCATCTCCTTCCGGATGCGCGGCCTGGTGGATTCACTGCGCGGCCGCTATGACGACCGATACCTGATCCTCGACGGCCCCTCGGTAGAGGGCTCGCCGGATGCGCGCATCCTGTCCGACCTGGCCGATTTCGTCGTGCTGGTGGCGGGCTACGGCCGCGTGACGTTGGAGGCGGTCGACAAAGCGGTGGCGACGTTCCCACCCGAGAAACTGGCCGGCGTGGTCTTCAACAACGCTCCATGAAAGCGACGCTGCAAGGAGGGAGGCGCATGGGCCGGAAACGCGTAGGAGCCACCACCATCGTGGCGACCATGCTCGCGACCCAGTGCGGCGCAGCCTCGGCGGTCCAACTGGACTACCTGCTCAATGCCGGCGTGGAGCGCAATGACAATTTATTGCTCACCGAAACCGATCCGGTCAGCGAGAACATCCTGCGCGCCGGCATCGGCTTCCTGTTGAGCGAAGAAACATCGGCGGTCCAGACCAGCATCACCGGAAGCGCGGAGTACCGCAATTACGATGCGTTCCCCGACGCCGTCGACGGAACCCTGACCGGGCGGTTGAACTGGAATGCCGTGCCCGAGCGGCTGAGCTTCACCATCGAGGACAATCTAGCGCTGCAATCGATCAATACGCTGGCTGCGGACTCGCCCGGCAATCGCCAGCAGGTCAACGTCCTGTCGCTGGGTCCCACCCTGTTCTTCGACCTGGCGAGGGGTCTCAAGGGGCAGGCGGAGTTGCGCTACATCAGCAGCGATGCGGAAGTCACCGACGAATTCAACTCGCAAAGGCTTGGTCTGGCCTTGCGCACGGTCAAGGAGCTGAGCACGACCAGCCGCGTGTCGCTGAATCTGCAAGGGCAGCGGGTCGATTTCGACAACGACATCGTCGCCCGTGACTACACCCGGTACGACGTCTTCGCGCGGTATGCGCGAAATCTCGCACGCTTCGAGATCGGCCTGGACGCAGGCTATTCGCGGCTGGCCTATCGCGATGGCAACGACACTCGTTCCGAGCCGCTGTTGCGCGCCGACCTGGGCTGGTCCCCCAGCGAGCGACACCGCCTCAACCTGAGAGCCTCGCGGCAGTTCTCCGATGCAGCCACCGATGCCCTGGCCGGCGTCGAGGACGCAACCGCCACGGTGCCCGGCACCGTGCTGTTGGGCGATGCGGTGGTCAATGCTTCGGCATACGAAGAACGACGCCTGTCGTTGGGCTACGTCTTCACCAACACCCGCCTGACGCTGACGTTTGAGCCGTACATCAACAGGCTCGACTATGTGGACTCCAATGAGTTCGATCAGGACGGCCATGGCGCGATCTTCGACCTCAGCGTGCATTTACGCCCGCGGCTTTCGCTCGGCATGTTCGCCACGCTGGAAAACATCGCCTATTCGCAGCTCGACATCAAGCAGGAAACCCGGCGCTACGGAGTGCACGTGCGACGCGACTGGTCGCGTCACTGGAGTGGCCGGATCGAATGGTCCCGTTACGAGCGCCGGAGCACGGTGCTCGGCGAAGACGCCGACCAGAACCTGCTCTATCTGAGCATGACCTACTACAACCGGTGAGGCCCCCAATGTCTTCACGCACACGCCAGCCTGACTCACGCCGCCATTGGCACACGACCGCACGCCGGTGGTGCCGCAAGGGTGCGCTCTCGCTGTACCTGGTCTCGGTTGCTGCGGCCTGCGGTTTCCCAGAGGTCGAGAAAGCCGGCACCGTCGCACAACCCAAAGACCAGCCCTCCGCCGCTCTGCCCGATCCCGCGCTGCAAACCGCGGCGACCCCGGGATTCGGGGCCGGCATTCCCCTCGATCTGACCTACGTGGATCGCAAGTCACCCGAATACCAACGGTTCAAGTCCTTTGTCGACAGCGCAGTCGGCGGCAGTCCGGGCTACGCCTTCGCCGCGATCGATGCGGCGCTGATGTACCGGCTCTCAAACGAACGCAAGTATTGCGACCTGGCCGTGAGCATGGTCGAACAGCAGGTCAGCGAGGCCGAGACATCGATCGCGGGCGGCGGGCGGCCCGCCGTCTCGGGCGATTCGTATCTGGAAGTGGGGCCGCTGATTGCCGATCTCTCGCTGACGCTGGACAGCTGCGCCGAGCACGTCACTCCGGAACAGCGCCAGCGCTGGTCGGCCTATGCCGAGCAGGCGGTCTGGAACGTCTGGCATCACATCCGGGCGAACTGGGGCAACAGTCCGCATCCATGGACCGGATGGTCCACCGACAACCCCGGCAACAACTACTACTACAGCTTCCTCGAAGCCACCATGTACTGGGCCCTGGCCAGTGGCAGCGGCACCTGGATGGCCACATTGAGGGAAGAGAAACTGCCACCGCTGCAGACCTATTTCTCGAAGTTGCCCGGTGGCGGCAGCAGCGAAGGCACCGGTTACGGCGCAGCGCACATGCGACTGTTCTCCCTGTATCGATTGTGGCGCGATGCCACCGGGGTCGACCTGGCCAATGCCAACACGCATGTCACCGACAGCATTGCCTATTGGGTCCACGCCACGGTTCCCACGCTGGATCGCTTCGCCCCGATCGGCGATCAGTCCCGCAACTCCGTGCCCGAAATTTACGACTACCACCGCCGCGTGGTGCTCGAGGCGCGCGCACTGAGCAAGGACGCGCGCGCGCAGGAGGTCGCGTCGTGGTGGCTCGGGAACATCTCGGTCCCGCGCATGACGGCGGGCTTCAACACGCGCCACGACCTGTTGCCTGCCGGCGACGGCGGCAAGCCACCAACCGAATTGCTTTACCACGCGCAGGGAACAGGGCATCTGTTCGCACGCACGGGATGGGATAAGGACGCGATGTGGATGGCGTTCGTGGCCGGCCCTTACAACGAAAGCCATGCCCACCAGGACCAGGGCGCTTTCACTTTGTTCGCCAATGATTGGCTCGCCGTCACCGAGAACATCTGGAGCCACAGCGGCATACAGCAAGGTCCGGAAGTCCACAACGTCGTGCGATTCGAACGCAGCAACACCGAAGCGCGCCAGTGCCACTCGCCCGATGGCGATCGAGTGGTGCATCAGTGCGAACCGACACGTTCCAGCATGACCGTGACACCGGGCGCGGCCGGCTCGTTCTCCGCGACCGCCGATCTGACCGCCGCCTACGGCGGCAATCCCGCGGTGCGCGGATGGCAACGCCGTGTCGAATTCGCCGACCGCCACCTGACGGTACGCGACAAGTTCGAACTGGGCGCAGGCACGCGCGCGATCTTCCAGGTCAACGTGCCGGACGAGCCCACGACTACTGGCCGCGAGGCCACGGCCGGTCGGCTTCACGTGAAAGTTCTGGAGCCGGCCGATGCAGTGCTGAGCGTGCATGACTGGCGTAAAGTCGACGGACAGGAGTTTCGCCGAGGATGGCGTATCGATGTGAGCGGCAGCGATACCGGCTACGTGGTACAGCTCGCCGAGAAGTAACGCGAATATCCCCCGATTCGTGATGTACCCGCGAATATCCCCCGGTTCGTGCTGTACCTGAGAGGACATGCGACATGTCGCCCACACCTGATCCTGCATCGCGTAGCGTCGACCGACCGCGCGTCATACGTTGGAAACTGCCCTTATTGCTGATCCTTGCGTCGACAGCAGTCGCTGTTGCCGGCAGCATCGGCTTGCTGGGAGATTCCCCGCTGGGGCTGCCTTGGTCGCGGGACGAAGCCAGCCCACTGCACTCGGCCCGCGGGGACACGGTCGCTACCGGCATATCGGCTCAACCTCCGGTTTCGCGCCCCATGCCCGGTGATATTCCGCTGGAACTGGACTATCTGGATCCCGATTCGCCAGTGTCCATGCGGCTCAAGGGTTGGCTCAACGGCGCCACCAAGGTCAGTGCGCGTCAGCTGGCCGCTCTTCCGCTCGATCTGTCGACCGCCGATCGTCGCTCGCCCGGATTCGTGCAGTTCAAGGCCTGGGTCGACAAGGCCGTCGACGGCAAGCCGGACTCTACCTTTCGGGCAGCCGATGCCGCACTGATGTCCGGGTTAACGACAGAACAAAAATACTGCGATCTGGCCGTCAGCATGCTGGGGCAGCAGATCGATGCCCAAAGCGGGGGCAGCGCTGCCGGCGCAGCCCCCGCAGGGGGAGAATCAATTACGGCTCCAGCGCCGATGCTCTCCGACTTGGCATTGACCTTGGGCACGTGCGACCTCGACCCGAGGCAGAGGACGCAGTGGCTGGCCTACGCCAAACTGGCGATCCGGGGCGGTTCGACGGTGCACCCGCCGCAGATGCCGCCCGATATTTCGCTCCGGGGCGGCTCGACGGTGCACCCGCGGCAGATGCTGTACGACATTCCGCTGGATTTGACCTACGTAGATCGCACCTCCCCCGCGTACACGCGCTTCAAGTCGTGGGTCGACAGTGCCGTCAATGGCAGTCCGGGGTACGCGTTCGAGGCAACCGACGCCGCCATCATGTCCCGGCTCACCGACGAGCCGCAATACTGCGGCCTCGCGGTGCAGATGGTGGAACAGCAGGTCGTGGCTGCCGAAACGGCGATCGCCGCTGGCGGCCGGCCGGCCGTGGCGGCGGACTCCTACCTGGAAGTCGGCACCATGATTTCCGACGTCGCCCTGACCCTGGATACCTGCTATCGCGTCATCACAACGCAACAGGAACGGCGCTGGTTGGCCTACGCCGAGCAGGCTGTCTGGAACGTGTGGAACCATGGCTCCGCGCAATGGGGTGGCTTGTCGCATCCGTGGAGCGGCTGGTCGGTCGACAACCCCGGCAACAACTACCACTACAGCTTCCTCGAAGCGACGATGTACAGGGCGTTTCTCAAACGCAGGGGGCAGAACTGGATCTTCTTCCTGCGCGACAAGAAAATGCCGCCGTTGCAGACCTATTTCTCGCAGCTGCCCGGCGGCGGCAGCCGCGAGGGGACTGGTTACGGTGCCGCGTTCATGCGCCTCTTCTTCGTGTATCGCTTATGGCGCGACGCCGCGGGCATGGATCTGGCCAATGCCAATCCGCACGTCACCGACAGCATCCACTACTGGGTGCATGCGACCGTTCCCACCCTGGACCGCTTCGCGCCGATCGGCGACCAGTCACGCAATTCGGTTCCGGAATTGTTCGACTACCACCGGCGCCTGGTCCTGGAGGCACGCCAGTTGACGAACGTCGCGCGCGCGAGGGAAATCGCCTCATGGTGGCTGGGCAACATCTCGGTGCCGCGCATGACCTCGGGATTCAATTTCCGCCACGACCTGCTGCCCGCGGGAACCGGCGGCACGCCGCCGACGGAACTGGTCTACCACGCCTCGGGCACCGGGCTGCTGTTCGCCCGCACCGGCTGGGACGACGATGCCATGTGGCTCTCCTTCATCGCCGGTCCGTACAACGAAAGCCATGCGCACCAAGACCAGGGTTCCTTCACGCTGTTCGCGCAGGACTGGCTCGCCGTCACCGAGAACATCTGGAGCCACAGCGGCATCAGCAGGGAACGGACGTGCACAACCTGGTCCGCTTCGAGCGAAGCAATGCGAGCGCGAGCCAGTGCACATCGCCCAGCGGCGATCGCATCGTGCATCAGTGCGAGCCATCGACTTCGAGCATGACGGTCACGCCCAACGGGCCGAACGGCGCATTTACCGCGATCGCGAACCTGACGCCCGCGTACCGCGACAACCCGGCGCTGGTCTCGTGGACCCGGCGGCTGGATTTTGCCGCGCGCAAGCTGACCGTGCGCGACGCGTTCCAGCTGGGCGCCGGCACGGCCGCGTTCTTCCAAGTCAACACGCCTGTGCAACCGGTCGTCAGCGGGCGAGTCGCGACGGCCGGGCGATTGCGGATCAACGTGCTCGAACCGTCCAATGCAACACTCTCGGTGCGCAGCTGGAATGCCCTCGACGCGGGCGAGTTCACGACCGGTTGGCGCCTCCAGGTCGCCGGCGGCACGACCGGCTACCTGGTCGAATTCACCGAGATTTAGCGAGGCAAGGCAGGCGAGACAAGCCAGGCGATCCATGGCAGGCGATCCATGGCAGGCGGCGCCTCAGCGCCGCTTAGCCATCGCGTTGCTGGCGTAATGCAGGAAATAACGGCAGGCGTTGAACCAGCCGAGACCCTCGATCCGGCGGTAGATGTGCCACTGCCAGCGTGCGGCCTTCAACTTGTCGGCCGACAGCGAGTCCGCACGCACCAGGTAGAACGCTAGCGGTTCCGGATGCTCGGCGCAGACCGCCCAGCCAGCACGCCGCACCATCTGCAGCCAGAACACGTAGTCCTCGTGCCCGACACGCTGGAAACGCGCATCACCGAGGGCGCGGTCGTACATGCCGGTGAGGTTGCCGATGCGGTTGCTCTTGAGCATGTCGGCATAGCGCACCGATGCCGGTGGCCGTACGGTGGACAGCGGCCGGCCTTCTTCGTCCACGCGCTGGTAGCCCGTGTAGCTGACTTGCGCCCCCGCATCGCGCATCTTTGCGAGCTGGATCTCAAGCTTGCGCGGATGCCACCAGTCATCGCTGTCGAGGAAAGCAATGTAGTCGCCGCTGGCCGCTTGGATACCCGCATTGCGCGCCGCGGCGACGCCGCCGTTGCTCGGCAGGCGCAAGGTCACCACGCGCCGATCCGCCGCCGCCAGGCTCCCGATCAGCGGCCATGAGCCGTCCCGCGAACAGTCGTCGACCACCAGCAACTCGACGTCGGCATGCGACTGCGCCAGCACCGAACGGATGGAATTCTGCAAGGTGAGCGCAGCGTTGTAGACCGGCATCACCACGCTCACGCGGGCGCGGTGCGTCATGGCGGTGCCGGATGCGGCCGTAGTCACGATGCGGCGCGTCCTCCCGCCCACGACGAGGGCGGTGCCGGAAGGACATGGTCGCGATACTGGCCGGGGTCGCCCTCCAACCCCGCTTCAGCCGCCTTGACGATGTTGTACAGCTCGCGCGCCGTCACGTAGTGCAGCACGTGCCGCGTACCGTCGTTGTACTGGCGTTCGAGATGCGCGTGCATGGCGTCGACCGGCGCGCCCAGCAATGTGTCCATGTCGTGCTCCTGGGTGCCGTGGGTATGCACCTTGACGAACACCCACTCCGGGCGGCCCTCGACATGGACGCCGGTCCTGACCCACGCGTCCACGCGTGCAGGCGTCGGCGGACAGCTGCGTCGCACATCGGCGTTCTCGATGCGGGGCATGACGCCCATGCGGCGCTCGCGCCAGTTCAAACCGAGTGGGCCCTGCACCAGCATCAGGTCGCCGCTGGCGGCACCGCCGACACGCACCGGCACGCCGGTGTCGTGCGACTTCGGCCGCGATGGATCGTCGGTGGCGTAGTAGATGGAGTTGATCGTTCGGGTCTGGGTGTCGCTGGGCGCCGATGGCAGCGTGAAATCGGCATAGCAGCCCAGCTCGCGCAACAGCACCAGTTCGTTGTTGATCCCGCACCAGCGTCCGTCGCCACGCGAATTGTCCAGGCTCCAGTTGCCGTGGATGAAGCCGAAGCGCAGTTCGCCCGTGACCGGATCACGCGGCAGCGCGCCGTGGCGCTCGTGCAGGACATGGCCGAAGCGCGTGATGCATTCGCGGAAGTTGGCCTCGGTGTCGTTGTCGTGGTGCAGGTGGATCTCGATTTCGCCATAGCCATCCGCGCACAGCGCCGCCAGCTTGTCGAGGTGTTCCTCGGCGTACTCTTCCTCCGGATAGAAGAAGCTGTGTTGCGGCGGCCGGCCATCCGCATCGCGGTGGCGCGACGCCATCGCGCGATAGTCGTTGCACCAGCGATCGACGCGGGCGCGTTGGACCGGCAGATCCGCGCCATGCCACATCGGCTCGAAGTGATCGACGAAGCAGAACATCACGTGCACCGGGCGATCGCTCACGCGCGGCGCCCGCCGGCGCAGGTAGCTGCCGATCCACAGCTGCATGTTGCGGGCGCGCAGCAGGCGCCACACCGCGTACGCCGTCGACAGTGCAGCCAGCAGCAGCGACAACCCGACCCATCCCATGGTACCCAATGCTTCCCCCTGCCTATACGGCGACGCGTGTTTCGATCATGCCGGCGGCAACGCCTCGAACCTGAAGCCTCGCACTTTCCATTCCGGAATCAGAGTGGCCAGCATCTGCAGCGAGATGTTGCTGTCGTCATGCATCAGGATGATGTCGTTGTCCCGCGGCGGGTGTTTCCGCGCGATCTCGATCAACTCCGGCGCTGGACGGCGGCCATAGTCGAGGCTGTCATAGGACCAGTACGCGATTGGCCTTCGCTGGCGGACGAGATGCGTCATCAACGGCAACGGCAATACACCGCGCGGCGTACGAAAAAGATGTCTCGGCCGTTGGTCGTACGCGCCGAGCACCTGGTCGGTGCGATCGATCTGGGCCAGCTGTTCGGCCAGCGGCAGCATCTCGAACCTGGGATGGTCGTACGAGTGGTTGCCCAGCGTGTGCCCGGCCTGGACGATCCGCGCGACCACCGCACCATGCTGCTCGACCCGATTGCCGACCAGGAAGAAGGTCGCCCTGGCATCGTGCGCCGCCAGCAGGTCGAGCAGGGGAAGCGTGTGTTCGGGATGCGGGCCGTCGTCAAAACTCAGGTACAGCGCACGCCTGCCGCCCGGACCCGAAGTGGTGACCCATGCCTGGGGCAGCAGGCGCAGCAGGTGCAGCCGTCGTGGTCTGGGGGTCATGGATTGGCGCCGACCTGCGCGGTGGGTTGCCCGTAAATGCCGGCATATCGCGCCGCCATGCTCTGGAACGATCCTTCGCCGAGCACCCACTCCCGACCAGCCCGGCCCATCGCGGCGGCGCGCTCGCGATCCCGCAACAGGGAGATCATCGCGGCCGCCAACGCCTTGGGATCCGACGCGGGCACCAGCTGCCCGCTCACGTCCTGCCGGACGATCTCCGCGTTGCCGCCGACATCGGTGGCGACGATCGGCAGGGCCACCGCGCTAGCCTCCAGCAACGCCACCGAATAACCCTCTGTCAGCGACGACATCGCGAACAGGTCGAGCCCCCGCAACAGCACATCCACGTCGCCGCGATCACCGAAGAAATACACCGCACCGTCCACGCCCTCGGTGCGGGCTACGGTTTCCAGCTGCGCCCGAAGTGCACCGCCGCCGATCAGCAACAACGCGGTGGCCGGCAAGGCCTCGTGCACCAGCCGAAAAGCACGGATCAGGGTGGCATGATCCTTGACCTCGTTCAGGCGACCCACGGTGCCGATCAACAACGTATCGGGCGGCACTTCCAATGTCTCGGCCAGCTGGCGCCGCGCCTGCGCCGATACCGGCAGGAATCGCTCCAGTTCGATGCCGTTCGGAATGGCGACCAATCCCAACGACGGGCACACGCCCTGTCGCTGCAACTGCAGGCGAGCCGTCTCGCACACCGCCACCGCCACGTCGGTCATGCACATGGAGCGCCGGTACAACCACTCGCGACGCCCGGCCCCGCCGCCTACGGGCATGGCATGGCGCGTGTTCACCACACGGCCAAGCCGCAGCCCCACTGCCGCAAGCGCCGCATAGTAGTGGGCGACCGCATTGTGGCTATGAAGCACTGCGCCCGGATCTTCCCTGAGCAGGGTGCGCATGCGTGACAGCGCACGCAGGTCCAGTCCATGGCGCTTGTTGCACGCCCGCACGTCCACGCCGTCGGCGATAAGTTCGTTGGCCAGCGGCCCTGGCTCAAACAGGCAGATCACCCGGCAGCACATGCCGGCCGCGCGTTGCGCCCGGATCAAGTCGATGACGACCCGCTCCAGCCCTCCGCGATTCAGGTTCTCCACCACATGGATCACAGTCGAACGCCCACCACTCGTGGACGGCGATGGCAGACACACGGGGACAGGATGGTTGCTCAAGCGAGCTCCGAAATCGTCACGCGGAACTTGCCCGTGGGCGTCAAGGGGATGTCATCGGCATACACGAAGTTGCAGTCGATGCTGGTGCCAACCGCCTTGCGCAGTTCGCCGCGCAGCAGGTCCAGTACCGATTCATCGAAGTCGGCATCGCGCACCAGGGTGATGTCCAGCGCGTCAAGACGCCGCTGCACGACCTGGTAGCGCTTGATCCCGCTGGCGGCGAGGAAGATGTAGACGATGAACTCGCCCGGTATGAAGTGTCCATCGACCGTGCGCAGGGCATCGAGCTTGCGGCCGTCGACCGACGCCAGCCGCGGCAGGCCGCGGCCACACGCGCACGCGCCACTGGCTGCGGTGCCCAGGTCGCCGTTGGCGTAGCGCAACAGCGGCATGCCGTAGTTGTGCAGGTCGGTGATCAGCAATTCGGACGGGGCCGCATCGGACGACGGATCGATGCGGGCGCCAAGCTCCACCTTGAGGTGGTCGGCGTTGAGGTGCAAACCATTCCTGTGTTCGCATTCGGCGGCAATCAACATCACCTCCCTGCAGCCATAGGTGTTGTAGGCCGGACAGCCAAAGGCTTGCTCGATGATGCGTCGCTGCGGCTCGTGCAATGCCTCGGCCGCCGTCATGATCCGCTGCGGGGCCTTCAACCGGCGTCCGTTCGCAAGCATCCATTCGGCCATCTTCAAGATCGGTGCCACGTAGGAGACGATGACGTCGGGCTTGTACGCGTCGATCGCATCGGCGTACTCGGCCATGCGACCTTCGCTCATCTGGAAGGCGTTGAGCATCCGCCGATTGAACGCCGCGTGGTAGAGGCTGTCCTTGAGTCCCGGCAGCCGTGCCGGAGTCAGCGACGCGCCCCACAGGTAAAGCGTGCGCTGCCCGAGCCGCGCGCCGGCCCAGCCGTAGCCGCGGAACATCGTTGCGATGCGCCGTTCGTAACTCTCGCGGGTGTACCCGAAGCGGAGAGGTTCGCCGGTCGAGCCGCCCGTGGTCTTGTACAGCAACCCCGCGCGATACGACGGTGCAATCAACTGTTCGAAGTTGTCGCGTATGTCCTGCTTGGTCAGGACCGGCAGGCGCGCGTAGTCGGCAGGTCCGCGGATGTCGCCCGCGTCCGCCAGCCCCAGTTGCTTCCAGCGCTGGCGGTAATACGGGACTTCGTTCCAGCAGTGCTCCACCAGCTGCTTGAGTTTTCTCCACTGCAGCGCGTCGATCTCGTCATGCGGCAGCCACTGGTTGTGCTCGTACTCGTGCAGATAGCGCAGCGTGTTGCGCCGCCTCAATCCGGACTCGTAGGCGGGAAACAGCACATGCCGGAACACCGGCTCGTACAGGCTCATGATGCCCGTCCCTCGGGTGCGCGCTCGTAGGCCCATGCCAGGAAGCGCGCGCTCGCGCGCGGACGCCCCGCCATCAAGTGCTGGTGCAGCCGTTGCAAGTACTCGATGTCGCCGCGGCTCCAGCAACCCAGCAGCAAGGTCAGCGGCGCGTAAGTCAGCGCCAGCACCATTGCGCCCAGGGCGGCCGCAGCCAACGGGGCCAGCTGCCCACGCAACGGCAGGGCGATCAGCGCTGCCAGCGTCGCCGCCATGGAAATGCGCAGCAACCGGCTCCAGTCCGGCACGGCGCCACTGACCCGGATCGCCAGGGCCATCGTCGCCACCGCGCAGGTCACCGACACCGCAAGATAGGCCATGGCGGCGCCAGTGAGCCCGTAATAGCGGATCAGTAACGCGTCGAGCGCTACTTTCAAGGCGCCACACGTGACGACTACCAGCAACACGCTGCGCTGGCGGTCGGCACTGATCAGCAGGCTGGACCCCCCGTTCGTCATGGTCATGATTGAGACGCCCAACAAGCAGACGGCGAACACCGGGCCGGCGGCCGTGTACGCACTGCCGTACAGGGCCTGGATCACCGCACCCGAGAACACGGCGCCAAACGCCACGAGCGGCGCCGCCAGCAGCGCGAGGTAACTGGTGGTCGCCACGAAACGCCGGCCGGCGACATCGCGGCCCTGGCTCATGGCATTGGCCATCATCGGCAACAACAGCGCTCCAAACACGCCGGGCACCAGCGCCGCCGAACCGATCGCGATCTGGTAGGCGACCTTGAACTGGCCCGCCGCATGGGCACTGCCGTAAAGGGTGAGGAACAACACCTCGACCTCGCTTGCCGCGACGAAGCCGACACTTACGATCATGGCGGTCAGCCACATGTGGCGGCGCACGCGCGCAAGCAGGTCAGGCGGGAGCGCAATGGCGGGCGAATGCGCGGCGGGCACCAACGGCGTGATTTGCCGCCGCGACATCCCGTAGAACACCACGCTGGAGACCACGAAGACCGCCAGCAGCCACTCCACCGGCGCATCGAACCAGATGGCGGCGACCACGAGCCCCAGGTTCACCGGCGTGGAGACCAGGGCCACGATCGCGGTGGCACGGAAGTTCTCGAACCCCTTGGCCACGCCTATGTTGAACATGTAGGCCGCACGCAGTGTCGTGGCCACCACCAGGAAGCCGAGCAGCAGCACATGGTTCATGCCCGGCGCGACATGCTCGCCGGCGAACACGAACACGGCCGCACCAGCCAGCAGCACGACCAACAGGAACACCCACTGCGCCCGGCGCAGGTAGGCAATCAACGCGGGAATCGATGCCTCACGCCCTCCCCCACGCAACTCCGCCACGAACTTGATCGCCGCGCTGGCGGTGCCCGAGTTGGTAGTCGCCACGCCCATCGCCACCAGCCATATCACCAGACTGTAGGCGCCGAACCCGTCCGGCCCCAGGTGCCGGGCAATAACGATCGACGTCAGCATGCCCAGCACATATTCGGTGTACATGCCGACCGACGAAAACAAGGTATTGCGCAGTGTTTGCGTGCGTGTGGTCATATCAGCGCCAGCAATACCTTGACCATGACATAGAGGCCGACTACGCCCGCCAGCGCCCACAGCGGCCAGCGCAGCACGTCCTGTCCCAGGCTGAACCTGGGCAGGGCCGGATAGCGTGCCTGCATCGCAACGTAGTGCCCCACGACCAGGGCTGCCAGCAGATAGAGGATGACCAGGTAGCTGCGGCTTAGGAAGAATGCAGCGGCGAAGAACCCGGACAGCGACAGCAACAGGGTCAAGGCGATGGCCTTGTCCTCCAGCCATTCGTGCTCCATCCATTCGTGCTCCATCGGCTCGGCGTGCGATACGGCGATGTCGCCAGGGCCGGCTTCAGCAGCAACCAACTCGGCACTGGCAAAACCGTCCCCCTGCCTGAGCACCGCCAGGACCATCCGAAAGCAGTAACCGACGAATGCCAGCCAGATGGTGAAACCGACGATGCCGGTTTCGGCCAGTACCAGTACGAAGGAGTTGTGCGCCGTGAGATGGTTCAGATCCGAGTAGCCGTCCGCGCCTATTCCGAAGATCGGGCTGGAGATGAACATGTGCAGGCCCTCGTACCAGGATTCGACCCGGCCCTGGGCCGAGGCCTCGGAGACTTCCATCTCTTGCAACCGCGACGGCAGCACCATCATCACCGCCATCGCCGCCACACCCATTACGGCTGCAGTGAACGCGCCACGCCGGTGCCACACGTACACGCCCAGCAGCACCACCAACGCCAGCAGGGTGCCGCGCGAATCGGTGAGGTAGATGCCGTAGATCAGGACCGCCGCCACCGCCAGCCAGAACACACGACGCAACCCAAGCAAGCCACCGCGCCCGCTGAGGTAGAGGGCCATCGGCAGGCACATGACGAACAGCAGGCCCAGGTCATTGGGGTCGTTGAAGATGCCCACATACTGGATGCGGGTTTCCTGCGACAGGCCCACCCCGGTCCAGCCCATGCCGGTCTGCGACTGCTCGATCCCGTGCAGCGCCAGTACACCGGCGCAGAGTGCAAATATCGCCATCGCGGTGACGATGCGCTGGCGCGTGTTCACGGCGTTGGACAACACCACGAATGCCAGCAATACCGGCGCGAACTTGCTCCACTGGACGATGGCGCCGCCGTTCCAGCCGTTGAACACCTTGGAAAACATCAACACCACCAGGAAGCACGCCAGCAAGAGGTACTGCGGCGCGGCGAATGACTTGCGCGTCGACAACAACCAGAACAGCGCCGCGACGACCAGGGCAATCGGCTGCAACGGCAAGCCGATCACATCCACCAGCGCGGGATAGTCCTGCGGCCGGATCAGCACCAGCAGCAGGTAGATGATCATGAACACGAACATCGGCGCGCCCGCTCAGCCCGCGCGCAGGCGCGAGCGCGTGGGATAGCCAAAGAGTTCGGGCAACGAGACCATGGCCTCGAACCATGCCGTGTCCATGCTCCGCTCCACCGGCAACCGGCGCAGCGAGTAGCGCGAGTCAGGCCGCACAGTGTCTGTTCCGGCGATGTAACTGCAAGCCATGCGGAAGCCGCTCTGGCGTACGGTCTCGATGACCTGTGCGTTGAAGGCATCCGGCCCGCCGACGGGATAGGACAGTACCTGTACCGACGTGCCCAGCTCGCGATCCAGCGTGGCCTTGGATTCGCACACCTCTTCGGCCATCTGCGCGAGCGACAATTTCGCCAGCATGCGGTGGCCGACGCCATGCGATCCGATTTCCATGCCCGCCCCCTGCATCTCGCGCAGTTGATCCCAACTCATCGGCCGGCAATTGACATGCCCCACATGGCGCCAGATTCCCCACTCCCGTTCCAGACGCGCGATAAAAGCCTCTTGGGCGCCATCGTGGAGCGATTTCAACCGATCCAGTACTTCGTTCGCCAACGCGCGCCGACCCGTCAGCGACTCCGGCAGCGCGGCTTCCAGCCCCAGCTCGGGCGCGCTCAGCTGCGTCGCCTCGGTGGTGCAGATCATGTGCACGAGCCAGTCATAAGCATACGGCGCGCCGGAATCGATATGACCCGTGGCCACGAAGAACATCGCCGACAGCCCCAGGTCCTTCAGGATCGGAAACGCGATGCGGTGGTTGTCGTCGTAGCCATCATCGAACGAAATCAGAATGGCGCGCGGCGGCATGCGTCGACCCGCCTCGAAGAGCGCCATTACTTCGTCGAAACGCATCGGATGGAAGCGTCGGCGCACGAAAGCCATTTGCTCGTGGAAGCGCTCGGCCGATGCGCTGATCAGCTCGACGTCGAAATCGAAGCCGGCCGGTTCCACCGACTCCAGTACCCGGTGATAGGCCAGGATCCGCAAGTCATCCCGCAGCAGCGTGCGCAATCGCGCCAGCGGGCGCACCAGCCGTGCGCCATGGCACAGGCGCGCCAGCTGCTGACGTTGGCCGTAGCCGGATGCAGCCGCCGTTGACGTTACCTTCGATGTCGTCATCGAGATCGCCGCTCGCGTGATGGGTGGTTTTCCTGGCAGTCCCCCGACTTGTCGGAATCCTGGCAGATCTCCTTCCTGTAAACGCAAAGCGCGGCCAATCGAGGCCGATACCTTCCACTTACGTGCAATGCAACCGTCCACCAAGGGGAACACATGGCGGGCAATACCGATTTCAACGCGCTCTACAGCGAACTGGGGGTGGGCGCCGACTGCAGCATCGAGCAGTTGAAGCTCGCTTATCGCCGACGCGTGAGCGAACTGCACCCCGATCACCGCGTAGTCCCGGCCGGCACTGCGCAGCTGCAGCAGCTGAATCGGTTGTACGCAGCGGCCGTTGAGTTCCAGCGCTTGCACGGGAGGCTTCCAGGCGCGCAACGGCATGTCAGTGCTCGCGTTCCGATCGGGTGCGCTGCGATCGAGCAGGAACAAGCAGCGCCGCCGCCGCTCACCGACGCACAAACCGTCCCGATGGCCGGATCGCGTCGCCCCGTGCGTTATTTCCTGTCGATGGCGCTGGTAGTGGCCGTGCTGCTCTGGATGCGTACGCAGGAAGGCAAACAGTTGGCGCTGCCGTTGCAGGCGCCGTCGGCCGGCACGGTGCATCCGGGTTCCCTCGGCTCCGCCGGCGCATTGGTGACGGTCGGCATGGAAACGGATCGGGTTCTCGAGATTCAGGGCGCTCCGCTGGGTGCGCATGAAACGCGCTGGGACTACGGACCGTCCTGGATCGACTTCCACTGCGGCAAGGTGGTGGACTGGTACAGCTCGCCACTGCGCCCGTTGCGGGTGGACGGCACCGATCCAGCCCTCCGCGACAAGTCGGCGCGCTTGGACAAATCGATTCGCTGCTGAATGGGGTGAGCTGTTGGGGGACGGGATGATTGCAGCTACGGGCCGGTTGCTGAGCAAGGCTCAGCGGCGCCTGTGGATGAAGTACGCCCTGCGTGGCGTCGGCGGCAGCGACAACCATTCGCGCCTCGAACTTGCCTACAGCATGGAAGATCCGTGGAACATGGATTCCGCGCTGGAACGGGCACGTTTCGATGCGACCAATCGCATCATCGAACGCGCCTTCGGCCGGGTCGGCTCGATCCTCGAACTTGGCTGTGGCGAAGGACACCAGACCAGCCATTTCGCCCGGCTCTGCGACCAACAGTACGGCGTCGATGTCAGCGCGCAGGCGATCGATCGCGCCCGTGTCCGCCTGCCTTCCGCACACTTCGCGGCCACCGACATCTTTGCCCAGCCGTGGGGCGATGCCCGGCACCGGTTCGACCTGGTCACCGCCTGCGAGGTGCTCTATTACCTCAGCGACCCGGCCGCCACGATCGAACGCATGCGCCATCTCGGCCGCCGCGGCCTGGTGACGTTCTTCGCACCGGCGTCCGGTCGCATCGGACCGCATCTGGAACGCGTGCCGGACCTGCACAAGGACTGGATCTATTCCGGCGGCACCGCATGGCTGGTGGGATGGTGGGACGATGCCTGACACGCGCGCGTCGTTGCAGGGACTAGGAGTGGTCTACTTCGGCAACAGCTGGCATGGGGAGAATCGCACCAGCAGCCACCACGTGGCGGTACGGCTGGCGGCGACGCTGCCGGTGCTGTACGTCGATTCGCCGGGAATGCGCGCACCGAACGCCTCCGGCCGCGACTTCAAGCGCGCCATCAACAAGATAGCGGCCGCGTTCCGCGCTCCGGTGCGGACGGCGGAAGGCCCGTGGCACTGCACCGTGCCGCAGTTGCCATTCCGCCGCATCCCGGGCGTCGATGCGTTCAATCGACTTTTTGGTCGATGGGCCGTCCGGCGCGCGTTGCGGCGGGTCGGCATCACGCGCCGTATTTCCTGGTTCGTCGTGCCGCATCCCGGGTTCATGGCGCAGCGGCTGGGCGAGGAGCTCTGCGTGTACTACTGCATCGACGACTATGCGGCCCATCCCGGGGTCGACGCGACGCTGATTGCGCAGCGTGACCTCGACCTGAGCCAGCGTGCCGACTTGCTGTTCGTGGCCCCGCCGACGCTGCTCGACGCCAAGCGCGCCTTGAACGCGGCCACCGTGTTTTCGCCGCATGGGGTCGATGTCGAACTCTTTCGACAGGCCAACGATCCGGCGACGGCGATTCCCGAAGCGGCGCGCGGACTTGCCAGGCCGGTGGTGGGTTATTTCGGTTCGCTACACGAATGGATCAACTTTGAACTGATCGAATGGCTCGCCCAAGCCCGTCCGCAATGGAGCTTCCTGCTGGTCGGGCATGCCGCAACGGACGTGAGCCGACTGCGCGCCTTGCCCAACGTGCACCTGGTCGGTCCCCAGCCGTATCGGACCCTGCCGCAATGGGCCAAGGCGTTCGATGCCGCCATCATTCCCTATCGGCTGAACCGCCAGGTCGCCAACGCCAATCCGCTCAAGCTGCGCGAGTACCTTGCCACCGGAAAACCCGTGGTCAGCGTGCGCAATCGCGAGATCGAGAAGTTCTCGCGCTGGGTGCGGATTGCTGACGACCGCGACGCCTTCCTCGCTGCGCTCGACGACGTGCTGAATGGCGAGCCGCCTGATGCCGCCGCGCAGCGCATGGCATCCGTGGCCGAGCACACCTGGGACCGGCGCGTGGAGGAAGTGCTCGACCACGTGGAGCATGCACTCGCCCGCCGCACTGCCGCTGCACCCCGAATTTCCGAGGCGTATCAATGACCGTGGAGTTTTCCAGCAAACTGCGCGTCGCCGTGGTCGGCGCCGGCTATGTCGCCAACCACCATCTGGCGGCGCTCAAGCGGCTCGATTTCGTCGAGATTGTCGGTATCTGCGACACCAACCTTCCCGCCGCCCAAGCCTTGAGCAAGCGTTTCGGCGGCATCGCGGCGACTAGCCTGGCCGAACTTTCGAGGGTCAATCCGCAGGTCGTGCATGTACTGACGCCACCGGCATCGCACGCGGCACTGGCGATCGAGGCGCTCGACATGGGCTGCGGCGTGCTCGTGGAGAAGCCGATGGCCGATTCCATCGCCGACTGCGAGGCGATGATCGCGAAAGCCAGGGAGAAGCAACTGATTCTCGGCGTGAATCATTCGGACCTGTTCGATCCGGTGGTGATGAAGGCGCTGGACATCGCGCGTTCCGGGCGCATCGGCGACGTGGTATCCGTCGACATCGTGCGCAACTCCGAATACCCCGCGTATGCGGGCGGCGCGCTACCCGCGACGGTGGCGCAAGGTTCCTATCCATTCCGCGACCTGGGCGTGCATGGCCTGTACACCCTCGAAGCCTTTCTCGGCCCGATCGCCGAGCTTGGCGTGGACTTCCAGTCTCGAGGGACCGACCCCAACCTGAAATTCGATGAATGGCAGGCGCATGTCGCTGGCAAGCGCGGAGTCGGCCGGCTACTGCTTTCCTGGAACGCCCGGTCGATGGAGAACCGCCTGTTCGTGCGCGGCACCCGCGGCCTGATCGAAGTCGACCGTTTCCTCCAGACCTGCCGCGTCCATCGGGTGCTGCCGGGGCCGAAATTCATCGGCATCGTCGCCAATGCCTTCATGAATTCCGCCATGGACCTGGTGCGGATTCCCTGGAACGTCGTGCGCTTTGCCACCGGCCTGCTCAAACCGTCCCCGGGCATCCAGCGCGGCGTAGAGGAGTTCGCGCGCGCAGCGTGGGACAAGGCCGCGCCTCCGTTCAGCGGTGAGGACGCACTGCGCGTGGCCAGACTGATCGAACCAGCGTGCATCTCGCCCGACCGCCTGCGGCGAGAGGAGCTCGAAGCCCGCTACGCGACGCTGGAACCCACCGACGCGCTCGTCACAGGTGCGGGCGGCTTCCTTGGCCGTGCTCTGGTGGCTGCCCTGCGTGCACGCGACCAGCGCGTGCGCGTCCTGGTCCGGCGTCTCGTCGCGGCGTACGCAAACGATCCGGGTGTGCAGATGCTGATCGGCGACCTGGGCGACCCACGCATGGTCGCGCACGCGGTCGCCGGCGCGGGCACCGTGTACCACGTCGGTGCCGCCATGCGCGGTGGGCAACGCGATTTCGAAGCCGGTACGGTCTGGGGCACGCGCAACATCATCGCTGCATGCCGCACCCACGCTTGCCGGCGACTGGTCTACGTCAGCTCGCTGAGCGTGCTGGACCACGCCGGTCGCGACCCTGCCGCCACGTTGACCGAGGCCTCCGCTTACGAGCCCCATCCCCAGCTGCGTGGCGCCTATACCCAGACCAAGCTGATCGCGGAGAAGCTGGTCCGCGATGCCATCCGCGATCATGCGTTGCCGGCGGTGATTATCCGTCCAGGCCAGATCTTGGGGCCCGGCGCCGAACGCGTGACGCCCAACGGGGTGATTTCGCTGGCAGGCCGCTGGCTCGCCGTCGGCCAGGGATCGCAGACGATCCCGCTGGTCTACCTCGACGATGTGGTCGACGCGTTGTTGCTGGCGGCGGATACGCCGGACGCGCCGGGACGCATCTTCAACGTCGTCGATCCGCAGCCCGTCACCCAGGCGGCCTACCTCGAGCGTTGCCAGCGCAAGCTCGGCAGCGAATTGCGCGTCGCCCGCATCCCGACCGGGATCTTCATGGGGCTGGGCTTCGGCGTGGAGATGCTGGGGAAATTGCTGCGCCGCGAAGTGCCGCTCACGCGCTACCGCGTGCGCTCACTTCGTCCGTTGGCCAATTTTGACACCGGCGCCGCGCGGACCGGGCTCGGCTGGGTGCCGAGAACCGGCGTGGAGCGTGGCATGGACATTACCTTCGGAACTGAAGTTGCAGGCGACGTCGGCGGTTCACACGTCACGAATCTGGAGTGATCCCCCATTTATGTCCGCGCCAGCGGCGGACGATGCTGGCGCCATGCGGCACGAATCCAGTTCATCGCCGGACGCTCGACCAGGAACGTGATCGCCGATGCGAGCGCAAGCGCCGCGCCCAGCGCCAGCACCATTGCCACACCGGTGGACACGCCGCTTTGCTCCAGTAGGTGGATCAACGCGAAGCCGATCGCCTGGTGCAGCAAGTACAGGGAATACGAGATCGCGCCGAGGAAAGCGAACGGAGCCCAGCACAACCACTTCAGGTGGCCGCCCACGAAGAGCGCGAAGATCCCGCAGCAGACCATGGCGACCAGCACCAACACCGGCGGCCCAGCCAGGCCGATCGCGACCAGGGTCAGCGCAATCAACGTAATGTTCAGAGGGTGCTCGCCGGGCTTGCTGCGCAAGCGGTAGAACAGGATGCCCAGGGCGAAAAACGGGAAATGCCGCAGGATCAGCAACTCGCGCGTCGAGTCGGAGAAAAGCACGCCATGTCCCGCGGTCTGGCCGTAGATCACCGCAAGCACCAGCCACGCGCCGATGATCCAGTGGACCCGCTTGAGCTGCCCTACAGCGAACCAGAACAGCATCTGGGCGTAGAAGAACAGCTCGACCTGGAGCGTCCAGTACGATCCATCCAGATGCTCGCCACCCAGGATCTGCTGGACCATCGTCACATCCAGCAGCAAGTCGCCCAGCGGCAGGCGCTGCTCGGGCAGCCCAATGGTGTAGATGACGGCCGCGCTCACCATCAGCGCGGCCCAGTAGGCCGGATACAGTCGCGACACGCGCGACACCACGAAATCCATCGCGGTGCGGGTGCGCTCCAGGGACATGAAGATGACGAAGCCGCTGATCAGGAAGAACAGGTGGACGCCGTAGTTGCCCGCGGCAAAGCCGAACGGCAAGGGCTGCACATGGCCGACGAGGTTGCCGTAATGCGTCGTGTAGTGGTACGCCACCACCGCCAGTGCTGCCAGGCCGCGCAACGCGTCCAGCTCCACCACCCGCGACAAGGCCGAGGATCCATCCATCACTTTCGTTCCCCCCCGTCCCGGAAACGTCACTGCGGCCACGATTGGACACCCGTACGAAATTCTCGGACCTGCATGCGCATACTGATCGTCACCTCTCAATTCCCGATCGCCGGAGAACCCAACCGCGGCCGCCCCATCCTCCAGACCGTGCGCGAACTGGCACGGCTGGCGACCGTACGCGTGATCAGTCCGGTCGCGACTTATCCGGATTGGGCACGCCCGCACAGCTATCTTTTCCGGCCTTCCGGGCCGCAGCACGGGGTCGACGGCTGTGAGGTCGAATACGTTTCCTATAACGCGTTGCCGGTGGTTTCGCGGCCATTGAACGGCTGGCTGTGCGGACGTGCCGTGCATCGCGCCGTCGTGGACTTCGCACCCGATGTAGTGCTGTCCTACTGGCTCTACCCAGATGCTTATGGCGCGATGCTCGCCGCGCGGCGTGCGGGCTTGCCGCTGGTGGCCGGCGCGCGGGGCTCCGACATCCGCGTGCGCGACACCGTCAGCCGATACCTGACGCGTTCCGTGGTCGCCTCGGCGCAAAGGTTGCTGGTCGTGAGCAAAGACCTCGGCCGGATGGCCGCGCGCGACTACGGTGCTGACCCGGCACGGATCCGGGTGGTGCCGAACGGATGCGATGCTGCCCTCTTCCACCCGGCAGACCGCGCGGCTGCACGACGCGAACTCGGGGTGGCCGACAATGCGGAGATGGTGTTGTACGTCGGCCGCCTGGTCGCCGAGAAAGGCCTGCGCGAACTGGTCGAGGCCACGCGCGCACTGTCCGCGCAGCACCCCCGCCTGCAAACGGTGCTGGTGGGCGAAGGTCCGCTGCAGGCCGAATTGGCCGCCCTCCTCGCAGCCGAGCCCGCGTTGCCGATGCGGCTCGCCGGGGCGCAGCCGCCGTCCTGCGTCGCACGCTGGATGGCGGCGGCCGACGTGGTCACCTTGCCCAGCTATTCCGAAGGCCATCCGAATGTGCTGGTCGAGGCGATGGCCTGCGGACGCCCGGTCGTGGCCACGCCAGTGGGCGGTATTCCGGAAGTCGTCGATGCCGAATGCGGAGTGCTCGTCCCTGCGCGCGACGCCGCCGCGTTGACCGATGGATTGCGGCGGGCACTGGACCAGCGATGGGACGAAGTCGCCCTCTCCCGGAAGTTTTCGCGAGACTGGCGCCAGGTTGCACAAGACACACTGCAGGCTTGCAAAGAGGTGGTTGCGGAGGCTCGTCTCGAAATCATCGCGCGGCGGGCCGACCTGCCGTCATAGCGCTGGGACAAGTCGCAGCAATTGAACCGGCATTCGCGAGCGCCAGCCACACTCGGCCATTGGCCGGGACGACACGCTTCGCGCGTCAGTACCCGATAGCTGATCGCGATCGGGGGATCGTCGCTCCATGTGCGGAATTGCAGGTTTCAGCGGGCCGGACGTAACGTCGGACCCGGCGCGCCCGGTACTGGATCGAATGATCCGCACCCTCGCCCACCGCGGACCCGACGGCTACGGCTTCCATGCCGAAGCGGGCGTCGGTCTTGCGCACGCGCGGCTGTCGATCATCGACCTGGCCACCGGCGACCAGCCGATCCATAACGAGCATCGCACCGTCTGGACCGTGTTCAACGGCGAGATCTTCAACTACATCGAGCTGCGCAATGAACTGGAGGCCGCCGGCCACCGCTTCTACACCCGCTCCGACACCGAAGTGATCGTGCATCTGTACGACCGCTACGGCGACCGCTTCGTCGAACACCTCAACGGCCAGTTCGCGATCGCATTGTGGGACAGCGAGCGGCGGCGGCTGGTGCTCGCGCGTGACCGCGCTGGCATCCGGCCGCTGTTTCATACCCGCAGTGGCGGGCGCGTGTGGTTCGCCTCCGAAATCAAGGCGCTGCAGGCCGTGTTGCCTGACTGCTCGACGCTGAATCCCCTCGGCCTGGTGCAGACGCTCACGTACTGGTCCGCGGTGGATCCCGACACGGTGTTCGCCGGCGTGCAGAGCCTGCCTCCCGGTTGCCTGCTCAGCATCGAACACGACGGCCGCGAGACCCTGACCCGCTATTGGGACTGGACATTCCCGTCGGCCGAGGAAACGTCGCCGGCGCGCTATCCGCGCAGTATCGAGGCAGCGACAACGGAACTTCGCGAGCTGCTGGTGGATGCGGTGCGGCTGCAACTGCGCGCCGACGTGCCGGTCGGCGCCTACCTCAGCGGCGGTCTGGATTCGTCCGGCATCGTGGCGCTCATCCGCGGTTTCACCGACACGCCGGTGCGCACGTTCTCGGTCGCGTTCGAGGATGGCGAGTTCGACGAGAGCGAACACCAGATGGCAATGGTCCGACACCTCGGCACCGACCACACCACGCTGCGCTGCACCCGCCGCGATATCGGCGAGGCATTCCCGCGGCTGGTGCGCCATGCCGAAACGCCTGTGCTGCGCACCGCGCCGGTGCCGTTGATGCTGCTCGCCGCCAGCGTGCGCCAGCACGGCTACAAGGTGGTGCTCACCGGTGAGGGCGCCGACGAGGTCTTCGGCGGCTACGACCTGTTCAAGGAAGCCAAGGTGCGACGCTTCTGGGCGCGCCAGCCGGACTCGCGTTTCCGCCCAAGATTGCTGGAGCGTCTGTACGGCTACCTGCCGAACTCGCCGGTCCGCAATCCGGCCTTCGCGCAATCGTTCTTCGGCCAGGGGATGGAACACCTCGATCGGCCCATCTTCGCCCACGCGCCGCGCTGGATGACGTCGCGGCGCGCACTGTCGTTGCTGTCGCCGGAACTGCGCGCCAGCGTCGGCGCCTGGGAGCCGCTGGGCGCCTACGAACGCACGCTGCCGGCGGGCATGATGTCGTGGAGCCCGCTGGCACGCGACCAGTATGTGGAGGCGAAGTCGCTACTCGCCGGTTACCTGCTGTCGTCGCAGGGCGACCGGGTCGCCATGGCCCATTCGATCGAAGGCCGGTTCCCTTATCTCGACCATCGCCTGATCGAGTTCGCCAGCCGCCTGCCGCCGAGCTGGAAAATCCGCGGCATGACGGAAAAATACCTGTTGCGGCGCGCGCTGGCCGGGCTCCTGCCGGCCGACATCCTGCAGCGCACCAAGCAACCCTATCGTGCGCCCGACAGCCAGAGTTTCTTCTTCGACGGCAAGCCGCTCGACTACGTGGCCGACCTGATGAGCGGGGAAAGCATTCGCGCCGCCGGTTACTTCGATGCGGCGGCGGTCACGCGCCTGTTCGACAAGTGCCGCAGCAGCCGCGCGACTGGCTTTGCCGACAATCAGGCCTTCGTTGGAGTGCTGTCAACGATGCTGGTGCACCACCAGACAACGGCGGCGGCAACGCAAAAAAAGCGGGCTGCGTAGCCGATATCGGCATTCAGTGCGCTGAAGGCCTATCGCAAGGGGAGATGTCATGCACTGGCGAATCAAGGGAATCGTGCAGAAACTTCTTGGCGTCCATCCCGCAGGCGCCACCCTGCATTACCGCCTGCAACGCCGCTTTGGCGGCTTGACCGACTTCAGCCGCGAGCTGGCGATCAAGGTCGACGATTGGACCATCATGGTCGGCCATCTGCGCGCGGCGGACCGGCCGATCGATGGGGCGCGCATGTTCGAGATTGGCACAGGCTGGTATCCCACCTTCCCCATCGCCTGCTATCTGGCCGGCGCTTCCCGCGTGACCACCTACGACCTCAACCGGCACCTGCAGCCGCATCTGATGCACCGCTGCGTGGCCGAACTGGGCGGTTTCCTGGACACCGTCGCGGAGGCTTCGGGGGCGGCGCTCGCCGAAGTGCGCGAACGCCATGCGCGCCTGCAGGGCATGCTGGCTGGGGGAGCGGAACTTGAGCCGGCGAGCGAAGGCGTCATCCGCTGCGTTGCGCCGGCGGACGCGACCTGCTCCGAATTCGCCGACGGCGAAGTGGACGTGGTCTTCTCCAACAGCGTGCTCGAGCACGTTCCGCCCGATGTGATCGTGGCGATGTATCGCGAATCGGTGCGCGTGCTCGCGCCTGGCGGGTTGATGTTCCACTCGGTGAACTGCGGCGATCACTACGCCTATGTCGATCGCCGTTTGAGCCAGTTGAACTATCTGCGATATTCGGACCGCGCCTGGCGATTCTGGAACAACGCCTTCCTGTATCAGAACCGCGTGCGCGCCCATGAATTCGTCGATGCCGCCGCAGCGGCGGGTTTCGAGATCATCCTCGACACCTCGACGCCACGGCCGCAGCGCTTGCAGGAGCTGTCCCGCATCCCGATCCATCCCCAGTTCTCGCATGTCCCTGCTGAAAAACTGTGCATCACCAGCATCGATTTCATCGGCCGGGCAGTGTCCGCAGCCCCGGCCAGGCCCGACCGGCCGATTCATCACGACGTCGCCGAGCCAGCCTAGTCCGCAGGCTGGACCGGACTGGATTGATCCGCGCTGGATTGAACGGTACTGGTCTTGGCTGGGGCCAGCCTGAGCAATTTGCCGTCCTCGGCGTCGACCAGCAAGTAGAGCGCACCATCCGGCCCCTGCCGCACGTCGCGTATGCGTTGACCGCGCTCTTTCAACAATCGCTCGTCCTGCACCACACGGTCATCCTCGAGGTCCAACCGGATCAGTTCACTCGTCGCCAACGCGCCTAGAAACAGATCGCCCTTCCATTGCGGGAACAGGTCGCCGGTGTAGAACGCCATGCCGCTCAGGCCCGGCGACACCGGCCAGACGTGATGCGGTTGCTCCATGCCGGGCGCTGCCGTGCCCACGGAACCGGGCACCGGCTCCCCGTTGTAGTCCTTGCCATGCGTGATCACCGGCCATCCGTAATTGCGGCCGGCTTCGGGAATGTTGAGCTCGTCGCCGCCCATCGGGCCATGTTCGGTCGTCCAGAGCTTGCGCGTGACCGGGTGCAACGCCGCGCCTTGCATGTTGCGGTGACCGTACGACCACACCGCGGGGCTGGCGCCGGCCCGCCCGACGAACGGGTTGTCCTCGGGGATACGTCCATCCGGCAAGATGCGGACCAGCTTGCCTTGCAACTTGCCCAGCTCTTGTGCCGCCTCCGCAGCTACACGGTTGTCGCCCTGGGTGACGAAGAGATGTCCGGCGTCATCGAAAACCAGGCGCGAACCGACGTGCGTGCCAGCGGAAAGTTTCGGCTCCTGGCGATAGATGACTTCGACGTCCTCGAGCGCGCCACCTTGCAAGCGTCCGCGCGCGACTGCCGTGCCGGCGACATTGCCGCGGAAGTTGGGCTCCGCGAAGGACAGATAGACCAAGTGGTCGCTGGCGAACGTGGGCGACAACGCCACGTCGAGCAAACCGGCCTGGCCGTCGACGAAGATTTTCGGCAAGCCGGCAATCGGCTCCAACACCTGGCCATCCGCTGCGATGCGGCGCAGGCGCCCGGGCCGCTCGGTGACCAGCATCCCGCCCTCAGGCAGGAACGCCAGCCCCCAGGGATGCACCAGCCCGGTCACCAGTTCGGTGACCTCGAAGTCGGCGTGCGGCGAGGTGTGGCGCGTCGCAACCGCATCCGTCGCCGGACGTGGCGGTGCGACGTTGGCTTCGGGCAAAGCGGTGTCGCAGCCGGACGCGAGCGCAATCACGAGCGCAGGCAGGATCAATCGATGCATGGGTCGCTCCGGCATGGGGATGGCGAATGGATGGGATAGTAACGACAGCCATCGCGGACCATCTTGCAACGGCAACGGAGTAACAGGGTCGTGCCTGACCGAGACGCGTCGACGCCATCTGTCTGCTGGCCGCTAAATGCGCCCAAGATCGTTAAAGACCAGTGCGCACCAACGGAATCGGCGACGCTACAGCGGTCGCAGGCATGTTGCGCGCGACACCGCGCGCCGGAACCAGACGCGTTCGATACAAGGCCAGGGGGCAACGGTTCAACATGGAACAACAGCGCAAGATCAAGCAGTTCGTGCTGCAGAATTTTTTGTTTTCCGAAGACGAAAGCGCCTTGGGCGACCAGGACTCGCTGATTCGCGGCGGGATCATCGACTCGACCGGCATCCACGAGTTGATCCTGTTCCTGGAAGAGAGCTACCTGATTTCGGTCACGCCGGACGAAATGACCCCGGCGAACTTCGACTCGATCCATTCGGTCAGCGAATTCGTGACCCGCAAGCGCACCGGTTGAGGGTGGCTTTGCCATGAATTCGTTGACGTCAAGGGTCGCGGCAATTGCAGGCGCGGCTCCGCAGCGCACTGCCATCGTCGACGGCGAGCGCCGGGTGAGCTACGGCCAGCTGTGGTCGCAGGCACACGCGTTCGCCGATCGCCTGCTCCAGTACGGCCTGGAGCACGGCGACCGCGTCGCGATCGTGCTGCCCAACCGCATCGAGGCCGTGACGGCGTGCTACGGCACGTGGCTCGCCGGGGGCGTCGCCGTCCCGATCAACGTGCAGGCGCGCACACGCGATTTTGTGCCGTGGCTCAGCCACTGCGGTGCGCGTTTCGTGGTGCACGAACGCGGCCACGCCGATGCGGAACAGGCCTTGTCCGAACTCTCGCCTGCTCCGGTGGCCATCGTCGTGGACGAGGCGATGCCGATCTGCGAATCATTGTCCGCTGACAACGGCGACGCACGCGAGGATGCATGTCAACAAGCCGATGACCTCGCCCTGATCCTGTACACCTCCGGCACCACCGGCGCGCCCAAGGGCGTGATGCTCACCCAGGCCAACCTGCTCGCCAACGCCGAAGCGGTGGTGGCGTATATCGGACTGGGTCCGGACGACAGCGTGCTGAGCGTGCTTCCGTTCTACTACGCCTACGGCGCATCGGTGCTGCACACGCATTTGATCAGCGGCGCACGCGTGGTGCTGGCGCCCAACCTGCTGTTTCCGCATCGGGTCGTGGAGGAGATCGCACGCGAGGGAGTGACCGGTTTCTCCGGTGTGCCCTCCACCTTCGCGCTGTTGCTGGACCGCGTTGCGCTGCACGAATACGACCTGTCCTCGTTGCGCTACCTGACCCAGGCCGGTGGCGCGATGACGCCCACGCTCACGCAAAGGTTGCGCACGGCACTGCCGCATCCGCGCCTGTTCGTGATGTACGGGCAGACCGAGGCCACCTCGCGCCTCACCTGGCTGCCACCGGATCAGCTGGACGCAAAGCCGGGCTCGGTCGGCATCCCGGTGAACGGCGTCGGATTGAGAGTGATGCGCGAGGACGGCTCGACCGCCGCCGCCGGCGACATCGGCGATGTCTGGGTACGCGGCCCGAACGTGATGCGCGGTTACTGGAACAATCCCGACGCGACCGCCGCCGTGCTGCGCGACGGCTGGCTGCGCACCGGCGACATGGGTCATCTGGATCAGGATGGCTGCCTGTTCCTCGCCGGCCGCCGCAGCGACATGATCAAGACCGGTGCGCACCGCGTGCATCCCAACGACATCGAGGAAGCGATCGCCGAGCTGGCCTACGTGATCGAGGTGGCGGTGGTGGGGGTCGACGACGACGTGCTGGGCCAGGTGATCAAGGCCTTCGTCGTGACCGAGACCCTGCCCGACCGTGGCGCGGAAAGGATCAAGGCGCACTGCCGGGCGCGCCTGGCGCCCTACAAGATTCCCAAGCACATCGAATTCGTGACCGCCCTGCCGCGTACCGCGTCGGGCAAGGTGCGTCGCGTCCAACTGACGGAGCAACAGGCGACCACATGACTGCACTCGACTGGAACGTGCTGGACATCGACTACGAGCAGGAAGCCGACCGCATCGCACAGCGTCTGCGCGACATCACTGCGCGTGAACTGCATCGGCGCGGGCTGGTGGTCGCGATCTCCGGTGGCATCGACAGTTCGGTCAGCGCCGCGCTGGCGGTGCGTGCACTCGGCCCGGAACGCGTGTTCACCCTGATCCTGCCGGAGCGCGATTCCTCCGACGACAGCGCCGCACGCGCAACCATCCTGGCGCAGCACCTGGGCGTGCGCACCGAGACCGTGGACATCGCACCCGCGCTGGCGGCCATCGGCTGCTACCGCGCGCGCGATGCCGCCGTGCGCACCGCGCTACCGGAATACGGCGACGGCTGGAAAATGAAGATCGTGATCGACGGCGGCACGCAGGGCCGCATCAACCGCTTCCGCTTGATCGCCGAAGCACCCGACGGCACCCGCCACGAACGCGACCTGGGCCTGGGCGAGTACCTCACCATCGTCGCCGCGACCAACTTCAAGCAGCGCATCCGCAAGACGCTGGAATACTTCCACGCCGACCGCCTCAACTACGCCGTGGTCGGCACGCCCAACCGGGTCGAGTACGACCAGGGCTTCTTCGTCAAGAACGGCGACGGCTCGGCCGACGTCAAACCGATCGCGCACCTGTACAAATCGCAGGTGTACGGCATGGCGCGCCATCTCGGGCTGCCCGAGCGCGTGTGCGATGCGCAGCCGACCACTGACACCTACAGCCTCAGCCAGGGGCAGGACGAGTTCTACTATGGCCTGCCGCACCGGCAGATGGACCTGGCCCTGTGGGCGCTCAACCACGACGTCCCCGCGGCGCAGCTGGCAGGCGCGCTGCAGATCAGCGAGCTGCACGCGCAGGCCGTCTATGACGATATCCACAACAAGCGGCGCACCACGCGCTACCTGCACCGCGCGCCGGTGCTGGTGGCGGAGGTCGGCGAACTGGCCCACGCATGAACGCCACCGTCGCGCCGCCGCTCTACACCGTCCAGGATGGCGAGGCATTGCGCGACCGCGATACCGTGCTCTCGATCTGGCACGGCAACCTGGGGGAGGAAGCGCGCCTGGCGGGAAAGTACGACTGGTTCTATCTCGGCAATCCCGGCGAAGCGCCGTTGTTGCAATTGCTCCGGCACGAGCCGAGCGGCGCCATGGTGGGTGTGTGTTCCGCTGGAAGGCGACGGATGCGGTTGCTGGGCCGCGACATTCGTGCCGGCGTGCTGGTCGACCTGGCTGTCACGCCCGAGCACCGTTCGCTCGGACCGGCGCTGATCCTGCAACAGGGACTGATCATTGCCGGCCAGCGGGAACTGGATCTGCTGTACGGCTTTCCCAATCCAAAGGCCGCGCCGGTGTTCAAGCGCATCGGCTACCACCAGCTGACCGACATCGTGCGCTACGCGCGCGTGCTGCGGCATACCGGCTACTTGGCGCGCCGGATGCCACGCGCGCTGGCGCGACCGCTCGGCGCTGTGTTGGATGTCGCGGTGCACTGGCGCGATGTGATGCGTGGGCGGCGCGGGCGGCGCCTGCATGCCGAATGGAGCGACCGCGCCGACCCCCGCATGGACAAGCTGTGGTCGGGCTCTCTGCACGGCGACAGCCTTGTCGCGGTGCGCGATGCCCAGCACGTGCGCTGGCGCTTCGACGAGGCGCCGCTCGGTCACGTACGTCACCTGCTGTTGAGCGAATCCGACGACACGCTTTCGGCATGGTTCGCCACCCAGGCCGTCGACGGCACGCTGCATGTTCGCGACTTCTGGTCGCTCGATGCCGCCCATGGCATCGGAACCCGTTACATCGATGCGCTGCTTCGCGCGGCGCGTGTCGCGGGCCATGCCGCAGTCTCGGTCGAGATGGCCGTACCCGTGCCGCATCTGACCGCGTGGCTCGCGCGCGGCTTCGTCGAACGCGGGCGCCGTCCGGTGTTCGGCCGCTGGAGCATCCAGCCCGAGGGCAATGCAATCGATGTCGCGCTGCACCTCACCTCGGCCGATGAGGACGAGTAGCCGCGGCCAGGCCGGCAACCATGCGGCACGTCATCAGACCAGTCGGCGATGCTCGCGACGAAACAGGTAGAGCGCCAGTCGTTCCGGCCGGAACTGGCCGCGCTTGTCGACCACGGTCGCGGTCTCGAAACCGGTCCGACCCAGCAGCCAACCCAGTTCGGCCTTTGCCGGGTTGAGGACCGGCACGCTGGTGAAAACAAGCTCGTAACCTGATTCATGGGCGCGCTGCGCAATCGAAGAGTCGTGCGCGCCATGCGGGAATGACATCGACTCGGCGACGGGTCCAGGCTGGCCGAGCTGTGCCGCGAGTGCGGCGCGGGCACCACCGAGCTCCGCATCCAGATCGGCCACCGTGGTCATCGGCGCGTGCGACTTCCCGTGCAGTCCCAGCGCCACCCCACCCTGTTGCAGCCGTTGCAGATCCTGCACACTCACCATGTGCCGCAGGCCGTCATCGAGCACCGTCTCAAACGGCGCCAGCACCCGCTCCCGCACTACCGGCTCCAATGCCTCGATACCCGCAATGACCGCCCGCAGCGCAGCGATGTCCTCGCCGTCGTTCAAGCCGGCCACGGCAGCGTGCGCTTGCAGCGATGCCTGCAACTCGCCGACCTTCAGTGCACCCCGTCGCCATGCCGCCACGATGCACTCCTGGAAGAACGGCTGCCGTTGCCCGATCGCATCGGCCACCACGAACAGCAACGCTGGCAGCCCGGCGCGTTGCAGCTCCGGCAGGGCGAAGTCGGCGTTGTCGGCCCAGCCGTCATCGAAGGTGATCAGCAACGCTCGCGATGGCAGTTGCGTTCCGGAGCGGCGCGCCGCGAGCACCTGGTCGAGCGACACCACGTTGTAGTGGCGCTTGAAGAACGCCAGCGAATGCGCCAGCAGTTCGGTCGACAGCGTGTACTCGGGATCGCACGAACGCCAGCGCGGATCGTCCGGGGACAGGATGCGATGGAACATCACCACCGTCAGGCTATTCGCATTGCGGATCCGGTGATACAGGCCCAAAGCACCGCTACCATAAAGCAGCTTTCTTGCGAGTTCCGACAGCATGACGGGCCCAATCGACGTTTCCGCGATCATACCCACATTCAATCGGCGCGATCTCGTGGTCCGGGCGATTGAATCAGTGCTGGCGCAGACGCGTCGCGTGGACGAAATCGTGGTGGTGGACGATGGCTCCACCGATGGCACGGAAGCGTTATTACGCCACGTGTATGGCGACCGCCTGCACTACGTCTGGCAACCCAATGCCGGTGTCTCCGCCGCCCGCAACCATGGCATGTCGATCGCGCAGGGCCGCTATTTTGCATTGCTCGACAGTGATGACGAATGGTTGCCGGAGAAGACCGCGCTGCAGTTCGACTGGCTCCAGGCCCGCCCGGATTTCGGCTTGGTGGTGTGCGACGTCACCCGCGTGGACGACCAGCACCGCGAGACGGACGTGTTCCGCCGCCGCGAAGTCATTCGCGAGGACGGCTGGGTGCTGCGCTGGATCCTGCGCAACCCGGCGTTGGTACCGGCGTCGGTGATGATGCGGCGCGAAGTGTACGAGGACGTTGGTGGTTTCGACGTGTCCCTGCGCACGGCCGAGGACATCGACTTCCACTTGCGCGCTGCCAAGTGCTGGCGCATCGGCGTCATCGAACAACCGCTGGTACGCGCGATGCGGGGCCACGATGGGCTCTCAGCATTGCCTCATACATACGACGACTACCTGCAGGTGATGGAAGGAGCGATTGCAGAGGCACACGGCGTGGTGGACGAAACCGAGCGCCTTCAGG
>JAJAYW010000004.1 GCA_026786005.1 Lysobacter sp.
CCGCGCGTGACCGCCAAGCGCCCGTTGGCCTTCTATGCCTACGCACTGGGTGAAGTGGAGGGTACGAAGCTGCCGGCGACACATTCGCAGACACTGGCCTGGCTGCGGGAACTCGGTTTGCCGGTGTCGCCGGCTGTCGATGTCGCCACCGGTGTCGATGGCTTGCTCGCGTATTACGCCCGCATTGGTGCGCAACGCAACGCCTTGCCGTACGACATCGACGGCGTCGTCTACAAGCTCGACCGCTACGACCAGCAGCGCGCGATGGGTTTCGTCTCGCGGGCGCCGCGCTGGGCGCTGGCGCACAAGTATCCGGCGCAGGAGGAGCTGACCACGGTCGAGTCGATCGAGGTCAATGTCGGTCGCACCGGCGCGGTCACGCCATGGGTGGCGATGACGCCTGTGCAGGTCGCTGGCGTCGTTGTCAGCAAGGCAACACTGCACAACGCCGACCAGGTCGCACGCCTGGACGTGCGTGTCGGCGACAGCATCATCGTGCGCCGCGCCGGCGACGTGATTCCGGAAGTGGTGCGTGTGATCGAGGAGCGGCGGCCGCTCGACAAGCGCGGCAAGCCGTTGCACCCGCCCTACCAGTTGCCCACGCACTGCCCGGATTGCGGCTCTGCGGTCGAACGCGAGGAAGGGGAAGTGGTTGCACGCTGCACCGGCGGACTGGTGTGTCCCGCACAGCGCATCCAGGCACTGTTCCATTTCGCATCGCGACGGGCGATGGATATCGAAGGCCTGGGCGAGCGGCTGATCGGCGCACTGGTCGAGTTCGACTACGTGCATACGGTCGCCGATCTCTACAAGTTGACGATCGAGGACTTCCTGGCGATGAAGCAACGCGCCGACGAGTCTGGCGGCGTCATCCCCGAAACAGTAAAGGCCGGAAAAATAGCCAGCAAATGGGCCGAGAACCTGGTCGCCGCTATCGATGCCAGTCGCAGCACGACGCTCGAACGATTGCTGTATGCGTTGGGCATCCGCGATGTCGGCGAGAGCACTGCCAAGATACTGGCACGGCATTTCGGCGCGTTGGAACCGATCATTGTCGCGGACGAGATTGTCCTTACCGGCGTCCCGGATGTCGGCCCGATCGTCGCGTCGCGCATCGCCCATTTCTTCGCAGAGCCGCACAACCTGGAAGTGATTGCCGCGCTCCGCGCCAATGACGTGCATTGGCCTGAAGGCGCGCCGCAGCGCTCGAGTGAGGGCCCGTTGAGCGGCAAGAGCGTCGTGTTGACGGGCGGACTGGAGTCGATGAGTCGCGACGAAGCTGGTGCGAGGCTCGAAGCGCTTGGCGCAAAAGTGTCTGGCAGCGTGTCGAAGAAGACATCAATCGTTGTCGCGGGCGAAGCGGCCGGATCCAAGCTCGTCAAGGCGCAGGAACTCGGGTTGGAAATCTGGGACGAAGCGCGGCTGCTCGCGTTCTTGGCGGAACACGGCCCACAAGCGCAATGAGTGACTGGCAACCCGCTGCAACTCCAGGAACGCTCCGGCTACGCGCGCAACTCAACGCACTGATCCGCGCCTTTTTCCAGGATCGACACGTTCTGGAAGTCGAAACACCCATCCTGTCGCAGGCCGGCAACACCGACCCCAACATCGCATCGTTCGTGCTCGAGTTTTCCGGCCGCACCGATGGCGCACCACGCATGCGCTGGTTGCGGACGTCACCGGAATTCGCGATGAAGCGCCTGCTGGCGGCAGGGATCGGCGATTGCTACGAACTGGGTCGAGTCTTTCGCGATGGCGAAGCCGGTGGCCGCCACAATCCCGAATTCACCATGCTGGAGTGGTACCGCGTCGGCTGGGATCACCATCGCCTGATGGACGAAGCGGTCGAACTGGTCGCCGCAGCGCTCGAACTCGGCGGCCGCGCGATCCCGATAGTCCACAAGACGACCTATCGCGAGATCTATCGGCAGTGCCTCGGAGTCGACGTGGTGCACGACCCCGATAACGCGCTGCGCGCCGCACTGGGCGACGTGCAGATCGATCCGGCGGGACTCACGCGCGACGACTGGCTCGACCTGCTGATGACGCATCGCATACAGCCACACCTCGACGCAGGCACCGTCACGCTGGTGCATGGTTACCCGCCGTCGCAATCCGCACTGGCCCGGCTGACGGCCGATGATCCGCCCGTCGCCCAGCGCTTCGAGCTTTATCTGGGCCCGCTCGAACTGGCCAACGGCTACCACGAACTGACCGATCCGCAAGAACAGCGCCGCCGTTTCCAGCGTGATCTCGACCTGCGCGCGCGGCGCGGGGATTGGCAACCGCCGATGGACCAGCACCTGCTGGATGCACTCGATGCCGGGTTACCGGATTGCGCCGGCGTTGCCTTGGGCGTCGATCGCCTGCTGATGGCGATGGTTGGTGCAGCGCGCATTGACGCAGCGCTCGCTTTTCCATTCGCGCGAGCTTGACCAGGGAAAACGCGTCGTCTGTTGATGTTGTAGGAGCGCACCTGGGCGCGATGGGCGTTACCGATAACGCCCATCG
>JAJAYW010000005.1 GCA_026786005.1 Lysobacter sp.
GGCGGGAATCCAGTGACTTTGCCTCCGCCGCACGAAGTCGCTGGATTCCCGCCTGCGCGGGAATGACGGCTGAAAATACATCGCACAACAATCTCACGCCGCACGCTCCGTCACCGCATCAAACGCAATCGGCCCATCCGGTTCGCCGCGCAGGAACTGCAACACCAACGGATCACTGGTGCCTTCCAATTCTTTCGGCGTGCCGGAAAACACAATGCCGCCGTTGGCGATGACGATGGCGTGGTCGGCGACCGGCATGGTCTCGTGCACGTGGTGGGTGACGATGATGCTGGTCAGCCCGAGCGTGTCATTGAGGCGCTGGATCAGGCTCATGATCACGCCGCTGGCGATCGGGTCGAGCCCCGTCAGCGGCTCGTCGTAGATCATCAATGGCGGATCAAGCGCGAGTGCGCGCGCCAGGGCGACGCGTCGCGCCATGCCGCCGGACAACTCGCGCGGGAATAATTCTGTCGCGGTGCGCAGGCCGACCGCATGCAGCTTCATCTCCACCAGCCGCCGGATCACCGGCTCGGGCAGATCGGTGTGCGTGCGCAGTGGCAGGCCGACGTTCTCGCCGACGGTCAGATCGGTCAGCAGGCCGTTGCCCTGCAGCAGCACGCCGATGCCCTTGCGCAGTTCCAGCAGTGCGCGCTGTTGCAGCGGCACCGGCTGGCCAAAGACTTCCACGTGACCGGCCGCCGGCACCAGTTCACCGGTCAATGCCGCCAGCAGCGTCGACTTGCCGCTGCCCGACGGACCGAGCACGGCGGTGATGCTGCCGCGTGGCACGGTCAGGTCGATGTCGCGCAGCACCACCCGTCCGCCGCGCTCAAGGCGCAGGTTGTGCAGGCGGACAGTGGGCGTATCGGACATGCGTGGATTCAATGCCATGGAGGGCGAAAAACCTGCGCAGCTTGGCTAACAACGGCTGAATCGCGCAGGAGCAGCGGCCCATTGTCCCAGCAAGTAGCCCGGGTAACCCCGGACTTGATCCGGGGGCACCCGGGGCTCTTCGTGACGTGACGAAAATCCCCGGGAGCAGCCTGCGGCCTTGCCCGGGCTGCGGTCAGGCATCGCGACGTATCGCCCCCTGCGACAGCGCTCCGGCATCATGCGGACCTATGCCGACCGCGCCGGACTTTCGCCTCTACCACGGCAATTCGCTGGAAGTCCTTGCCGGATTGCTGTCCGAGGAATTGCGCGCGCCCGCGCCCGGCACGCCGCTGCTGGCGCCCGACACCATCCTGATCCCGCAACCGGCGATGCGGCGCTGGCTGCAGGTGGTGCTGGCACAGGCGCATGGGATCGCTGCCAACCTGCGCTTCCTGACATCCGGCGAATTCGTCCGCGAGGCGCTGGCCGCGCACCTGCCGGCCACGGACGGGGACGAGCTCGACGCCGCCAGCCTGCATTGGCGGCTGCATGCCGCGCTGACCGACCCCGCGGTGCTGCGCGAACCCGCGCTGGCTGCGCTGCGCGGCTACCTCGACCATGCCGACCCACTGCGCCCCTGGTCGCTGGCGGGTGAGTTGGCGCAGACGTTCGAGAAATACCAGGCGTGGCGCCGCGACTGGCTGCTCGCTTGGGAAAACGGGGTCGCGCCGAATGACGCGCAGGCGGCTCTGTGGCGGCATGTGGCGCGTGGACGACCCTATCGCGCGCGACGCATCGACGATTACCTGACCCGATTCGGCGCTCTGGAGGCGCCGGTTCCCACGCACCTGCCCTCGCGCCTGTTCGCCTTCGCCTGCCTCAACGTCTCGCCCGACGTGTTGCGCGTGATCGCCACCCAGGCGCGCGCCGGCGTGCTGCATTTCTACCTGCCGACGCCGACGCGCAAATACTGGGGCGACCTGCGCACGCTGGCCGAGCGTTTGCGCACGAGCGAGGGCGGTGCATTCGATGGCGATGCATTCAATGACGCGGCCTTCAATGCGGCGGCACCTGATCAGGAAAATCCGTTGCTGCAGGCGTGGGGTGCGGCCGGGCGCGATTTCATGGCGGTGCTCGGCGGCTACGACGTGGTGCATCCGTCGGGCGAGATCCCTGCGTATGCGCAGCCGCGCGGCGATGGCCTGCTGCAACGCCTGCAGCGCGACCTGCTCGATCGCAAGCCCGCCCCTGCCACGCCGTGGCGCGCAGCGGTCGACCGCGACGATCCCAGCCTGCAACTCCACGTCTGCCACACCCGCCAGCGCGAGATCGAAGTCCTGCACGACCAGTTGCGCGGCCTGTTCGAGGACGCTCGCTTCGATCCACCTCTGCAACCGCGTGAAGTTGCCGTGCTGGCACCGGACATCGACCTGTATGCGCCGGCGATCGCGGCCGTGTTCGGCGGCGCAGCCGGCCGCGATGCGATGGCGTACGCGATGGCCGACAACAGCCCGCTGGCTGCCGAGCCACTGGCGGACGTGTTCCTGCGCCTGCTCGCGCTGCCGCTGTCGCGGTTTGGCGTGCACGAAACGCTCGACCTGCTGGCGACGCCGGCGATCGCCGAACAGGCCGGACTCGACCTGGCGACGCTCGACGCCATGCGCGGCGTGCTGGCGGACGCAGGTGCGCGCTGGGGCCTGGATGCCGCGCATCGCCAGCAGCACGAGGCGCCGGCTGACGACAGCTACACCTGGCAATTCGCGATCGAGCGTTTGTTGCTGGGTGCGGCGAGTGGCGATCAGGACATGATCGGCGACATCGCGCCGTGGCCCGCGCTGGAAGGCAGCGCGCTCGACGCCTTCGACATCCTGTTGCGCCGCGTGCGCCTGTTGCAGCGTTACGCCGAGGCCTTCGCGCGTGCGGCCACGCCGCAGGCGTGGAGCGAACAGTTGCTGGGCATGCTCGAGACTTTGCTGCCTGCGCGCCCGGCCGAAGTCGCCGACCAGCAAACGCTGGCGCGGTTGCGCGAGGCGATCGCGCGGTTCCGCGGCGCCGCCGATGCCGCCGGTTACACGCAGCCGATCGCGCCGGAGATCGTGCGTGTGCATTTCCGCGCCGAACTAGGCCAGGCCGACACGCGTGCGCCGCTGCTTGGCGGCGGCATCAGCTTCGGGCGCATGGTGCCGATGCGGCTGATCCCGTTCCGCGTGATCTGCGTGCTCGGCATGAACGACGGCGACTACCCGCGCCGCGATCCCACCGCCGGCCTCAACCGCCTGACCGCGGAACTCACCACAAAACAGCGCCGCCACGGCGACCGTTCGCTGCGCGACGACGACCGCTTCCTGTTCCTGCAGTTGTTCGCCGCCGCGGCGGACGTGTTCTATCTCAGCTATGTCGGCGCCGATCCGCGCGACGGCAGCGTGCGCGAGCCGTCGGTCCTGGTCAGCGAATTGCTGGAGGTCGCTGCGCGGTATCACGCCAATCCCGATGACGCGCGTGCCGCACTACAGGTCCGGCACACGCTGCAACCGTTCTCGCCAGCCGCTTTCGGCGCCGCCATCGACGACGACGACGCGCCGGAGCCGCGGCGTTTCAGTTACCGCGGCGCGTGGTTGCCTGCGATCGAAGATCGCAGCGGGTCGCGCCATGCGTTGACACCGTGGATCAGCGCGCCCTTGCCTGCGCCAGAGCGTAGCAACGCCGTCAGCCTCGACGCGCTGCGCGGGTTCCTGCTCGATCCGCCGCGCGCTTTTCTGCGCCAGCGCCTGGATCTGCGCCAGCCCGACGACAGCGAGGCCGTGGACGACAACGATCCGTTGCTGCTGCCGGGTCGCGGATTGCAGCGACAGCGTTTGCAGGAAGCGGTGTTCGCGGTGTTGCTCGATTGCGCACCGCACCTGCAGATGCAGGATTTGCACGCGCGGTTGCAAGCGAGCGCGCTGCTGCCGTCCGGGCCGCTCGGGCGGCAACAACTCGACGCCTTGCGCGAAGAAGTGACGCCGTATGTCGACGCCTTCCGGCAGTGGCGCAGCGGTGAATCCGAGACACAGGCATTCGAACTCGACATCGACGGCGTGCGTCTGCACGGACAACTCGACGAGCGTTATCCGCGCGGACTGGCGCGAATGCGTTTCGGTGCATTGCACGGACCGTCGCAGATCCGGCATGGCCTCGACTGGCTGGTCGCATCGGCGCTGGGCGATGCGCGGCCGCTGCTGCAGTTTGCTGAAGTCGACGGTTCCGTCGGTCCGCATCTGCGCGCAACGATCCCACGCGATCAGGCGTTGTCGGCATTGCGCGGGCTACTCGCCTTGCGCGAAGAAGGCTTGCGCACGCCGCTGCCGTTCCTGTCGCGCGCCGGCGGGCTCTGGTATGCCGATGACAGCGAGGGTCGCAGCAAGGGGTGGTACGCGGCGCGCAAGCAATGGCACGGCGACGAACGCGCATGGGGCGAAGCGACCACGCCTGCGGCGCAGCTGGCGCTGCGCGGACACGATCCATTTTCGGACGACGCGCTCGCGCAACGTTTTCGCGAACTCACGCAAACCATTTTCGATGCCGTGATTGCAGGCCGCGCCGGGAGCGCGTCATGACCGCACTCGACACACAGCCGCCCGATCCCTACGCGACGCTGGCGCTCGACGGCCTGCAGCTGATCGAGGCCAGCGCTGGCACCGGCAAGACCTACACGCTGGCGACGCTGGTGTTGCGCTGCGTGATCGAACGCGGGATGCGCCTGCAGGAAATTTTGGCTGTCACCTTCACCGAGGCCGCTACGCAGGAACTGCGCAAGCGGCTGCGCGAACGCATCACGCTGGCCGCGCAGATCGCCGGTGAAAGCATGGCGGGGAATGGTGCATTCAACGAGGAAGCCCAGCCGTCATCCCGGCGAACGCCGGGACCCAACTCGAATAGCCGGTTCTCACCGCTGGGTCCCGGTATTCGCCGCGATGACGAACCAGGTTTTACCAGACACATCCCGGAAGCAACACCACGCGCAGACGAAAATCCCGAGCGAGCCGCCACACGCGCGTTGATCACCGCGCGCCTGCAGCACGAAACACCTGCCAGCCTGCGCGCGCGCCTGTTCCGCGCGGCGCACGACATCGACCTGGCCGCGGTGTTCACCATCCACGGCTTCTGCGCGCGCGCGCTCGCCGAACATGCGCTGGAAAGCGAGCGCTGTTTCATCGGCGCCACGCAACTGACCAACGACACCGCGCTGCGCGAACAGGTCGCCACCGACCTGTGGCGCGAGTTCGGGCGCGACGAGGTGCAGGCGCAGGCGTTGTCGCGCTGGTGGCCGCAAGGCCCGCAACAACTGGCGCGTGCATTGCGCGATTTGCTGCGTGTGCCGCGCCTGTTGCCGCCGCTTGCCGCGGCTGTCGACGATCCGACACTGCGCTGGCGACAAGCGGCGGATCATTTGCGTGATGTTCTTTTGCGTGAAGGCGTCGCGACGAAAAACGTGGTGGACGCGGCAATGACATCGAAGTCGCTCAGCGGCACCAGCTACAAACGCCCGACGCTCGAGGCGCTGTGGTCGAGGCTGACGGACTGGAGCGGGGATTCCAGCACACGCGCGCCGCCGCGCGACAAGCTGGAGTTGCTGACACCCGACAAGCTCGCGCGCTGCACCAACAAGGGCAAGACCACACCGCGATCGCCGCTGTTCGCGGCCGTGGCGGCGTATCTGGACGCCGACGCCGAACGCGACGCGTGGTTGGAAAGCCGTCACATCGCCGTATTGCATCGCATGCGCGACGCCGCGGCCACGCGTCTTGCAAAACAGAAAACGGCGCAGCAGTGGCAGACCTTCGACGATCTGATCGATGGTGTCGCCGACGCACTCGACGGCGCGCAAGGCTACCTGCTTGCCGAACGCCTGCGTGCGCAATACGCGATCGCGCTGGTCGACGAATTCCAGGACACCGATGCGCGGCAGTGGAAGATCTTCCAGCGCGTGTTCGGCACGCAGGCCTCGGCCACAAATGGATTGTTCCTGATCGGCGATCCCAAGCAGGCCATCTACCGTTTCCGTGGCGGCGATGTGCACACCTATCTCGCCGCTCGCCGCGATGCCGTGCAGGCGCCGCCGCTGGCGCGCAATTTTCGTTCGCGACCGTCTCTGTTGCGCGCGCTCGACACGCTGTATGCGCAGGCCGGCGACGACGCGCTGGTCGATCCGCGGATCCGCTATCAACCCTTGCAGGCTGGCGGCGGCATCGACGATGCCCATTTCGAGCGTGATGGCGCGACTGCAACCGCCCTGACAATCCGCGTATTGCCGCCGCCGCGTGCTGACGCCCTTGCGGGAGGGGCTTCAACCCCGACGTCCGCATCGGTCCAGCCAGCTGTACCGTCGAAGGCCACTTCCGCACCGGCAGCATGGTCGGCCTCGGAATCGCGCCGTATCGCCACCGATGCCTGCGTCGCTGACATCCATGCCTTGTTGCGCGATGCACAGGCGGGGCTGGCGCAACTCACGGTGAAGGAAGGCAACACGACACGCACGCACGCAGTACGCCCCGGCGACATCGCGGTGCTGGTGCGCAGCCATGCCGAGGCCGAGCGCATCCGCGACGCGCTGACGCTGGCCGGCGTGCCCGCGGTCGCGGCCGGCAAGCAGAGCCTGTTCCAGAGCGAGCAGGCGCAGGACGTGCTGGCGCTGCTCGAGGCGTTGCTGCGCCTGGACGACGACAGCCGCCTGCGCGCGGCACTGGCAACGCCATGGCTGGGGTTCGATGCGCTCGCCATCGATCGCCTCGATCACGACGACGCTTGGCGGCAGCAGTGGCAGTCGGCGGCGCAGTCGTGGCGCTTGCGTTGGCTGCGTCACGGCCCGCTGCCGTTGATCTCCGATCTGTGCGCTGACAATGCTGCGCGCTTGTTGACGTTGCAGGATGGCGAACGACGCCTGACCAACCTGCTGCAACTGGGTGAACAGTTGCAGGCAACCGAGGCGCAGACACCCGGCGCGAGCGCGCAGGTCGACGGGTTGCGACGCCGCATCGCCGAAGCCGACGGCCACGACGAAACGCAACAGTTGCGTCTGGAGTCCGACGCGCACCGCGTGCGCATCCTGACGCTGCACAAGAGCAAGGGCCTGGAATTTCCGCTGGTTTACTTGCCCTTCGTCGGCATCGGTCGGAGTTCGAAGTCCGGCGCCTACGTCGAATACCAGCACGAGGACGGCGAACGCGTGCTGCACTACAAGACCGCGCACGGATGCGACGGCGTACTGCCGTGGGACGACGCGAAGTCATGCGCCGCGCACGAGGATCGCGCCGAGGATGCGCGCCTGCTCTACGTCGGCCTCACCCGCGCGCAGCATGCGCTGTGGCTGGCGTGCGGGCCGCTGTACGAAAGCGCGAAGACGCCGCTGCAACCGATGCTCGCCGATCTGCAAGCGCTCGAAAGTGCAGCGCCCGACGCGATCCGCATCGATGCCTCGCCCTTGCCCACGACGGCATTGCCACCGTTGCCACAATCGATGCCGGCGCACGCGCCGCACGCGCGGCAAGTCACGCGCACGTTGCCGCGCGACTGGTGGATCCACAGCTTCTCGCAGTGGCACGGCGCGCTGCCGCGTGCGGACGCCGTGCGCGAGCGCAGCATCGGCATGGCCGAGGCGGGCGCCGCCGATGAACCCGAACCGCCGGCGCTGACGCCGCAGCAGTTGCGCTATTCCGGCACGCGTTTCGGCAACGCACTGCATGCCGCACTGGAACACACCGATTTCGCCGCGTGGCGCGGACACGCGGTACCGCCCGACGCGCGCGATGCCCTAGTGGCGGCGTTGCGCGAACAAGGCTATCCCGACAGCGAACTCGACGATGGCGTGGCGCTGCTGACGCGGCTGGTTGCCGACACCCTCAACGCGCGTCTTCCCGAACGTGTTTGCCTGAGCGAACTGCCGGCGCAATCGCGGCGCGCCGAACTCGAATTCCATTTCACGCTTGTCTCTGCAAGTAGCGACACGCTGTTGCAACTGCTGCATGCGCACGGCATCGCGCAGCAGCGCACGGGCTTCGGTCTGCACCGCCGGCTCGAAGGTCTGATGACCGGTTTGATCGATCTCGTCTACCAGCACGACGGCCGCTGGTACGTGCTCGATTACAAATCCAACCAGTTGCCCGCCTACGACGCCGCCGCGCTGGAAGCGGCGATGCAGCACAGCGAATACCTGCTGCAGGCGCTGATCTACACGCTGGCGCTGCATCGCTGGCTGCGTTTCCGGCTGGGCGGTGCCTACGACTACGCGCGCGACTTCGGCGGCATCCGCTATCTGTTCTGCCGCGGCCTGGTTCGATCCTTCGATCCTTCGACAGGCTCAGGACTCAGGGCTCACCATGAGCGGACTGAAGACGGGTCCGAGGATAGCGAAGGCATCTACGCGCGGCGTTTCGATGTTGAATTAATCAATTCGCTTGATCGCCTGTTCACGGGAGCTGCGGCATGAGCGCCGATGCCATTGCCACGCGCGCCTTGCAGCGCCTGACCACGCTCGGCGCCCTGCGCCAGGTCGATGCCGAGTTCGCCACGCTGCTGCAGTCGCGCCTGGCGGCAGCGCCCGCAGTCGCGCTGGCCGGTGCGCTGGCGATGCGCGCCGTCGCGCTTGGTCACAGCGGGTTTGCCCTGGCGCAGGCGAATGCGTTGCTCGCCGAACTCGATGCCGACGTCGCGCTGCCGGCCACGGAAGACTGGTCGTGTGCATTGCATGCAAGCGATTGCGTCGCCGCGCATGCCGTGGTTCGACCCTTCGACGGGCTCAGGGCTCACCATGAGCGGGATGGAGCGGAATCGACACCGCTGGTATTCGAGCATGGCCGCATCGCGCTGCAACGTTACGCGCGCTACGAACACGACCTCGCCACGCGCCTGCTCCAGCGCGCGGCTGCGCCAACCAGCTCGCTCGACATGATGTGGTTGTCTTCGCGATTGAATACTTTATTCGGGGTCCCGCTCATGGTGAGCCCTGAGCCCGTCGAAGGATCGAACCACGATGCGCAGGCGCGCGCCGCCGACACCGCGTTGTGCAGTGCATTGACGCTGATCACCGGCGGCCCCGGTACCGGCAAGACCACCACCGTCGCCCGCATCCTGGTGTTGCTGCACGAATCGGCGCTGCGCGATGGATTGCCGCCGCCGCGCATTGCGCTGGCCGCGCCGACCGGTCGCGCCGCCGCGCGCATGGGGGAAGCCATCGATACTACGCTGGCACACGATGTCGCGGCCGGCCACGTCGATGTGCAGGTCGCCGCAGCGGTCACGCGCGATGCGCAAACTTTGCATCGCCTGCTCGGTTGGCAAGCAGGTCGCGTGACCTTCCGCCACGATGCAACGCATCCGCTGCCGTTCGACGTGGTGGTCGTCGATGAAGCCTCGATGGTCGATTTGCCGTTGATGAGCAAATTGGTCGCAGCGGTGCCGCCGGATGCAAAACTCATCCTGATCGGCGATCCCGATCAACTGCCCGCGGTCGAAGCGGGCGACGTGCTCGGCGCGCTGTGCGATGTCGCAACACCGGGCGCCGCATTCGGCACGCAACGCGTGCACCTGACCCGCGGTTATCGGCAAGCCGGCAGCAGCGCATTGCCGGCGCTGGCGACTGCGATCCAGGCCGGCGATGGCGCTGCGGTCGTCGCGTTGTTGGCGGCCGGCGACGACAGCCTGCACTGGCACGAGGGCCCGGTCGCGGCACTGGCGCAGACACTGCGCGGGTTCGCGTTGCCGGCCTACCAGCGCATCGAGCAAGCCAGCGATCCGGCGGCCGCCTTGCGCGGCGCACGTGCGATGCGCGTGCTGTGTGCGCTGCGCAACGGGCCGTTCGGCGCGCAGGCCTGGAATGCCTGGTTCGCCGAGCAACTGGGCGCACGGATGCCGTTCTTCCATGGTCGCCTGCTGATGATCACCACCAACAGTTATCGGCATGGCCTGTTCAACGGCGACGTCGGCGTGGTCTGGCACGACGCCGATGGCGAAGCCGCGGTCTGGTTCGACACCGGCGATGGCCTGCGCGCCTGGTCGCCGACACAATTGCCCGCGCACGATTCGGCCTTCGCCACCACCGTGCACAAATCGCAGGGCTCCGAGTTTGATCACGTGGCCGTGGTCCTGCCCGACGCGGATGCGCGCGTGCTCGGCCGCGAGTTGCTGTACACCGCGCTGACGCGCGCGCGACAGGGCGTGTTGCTGTGGTCGTCGCAAGCGGTGTTGCTGCGCGCGCTGGCTCGCACGACGCGGCGTGATTCCGGATTGGCGGCGCGCCTGTCGTCGCAGTGATCCGCAACGCGGCGCGCCGAAGCGCGCGCAACGAAATTTTCACTTTTGCCGATCCAAAAACACGCAGGTTCGCGTTCATAAAAATGCATCGCGCATTTCACAAGTGCTGCACTGCCATGCGCCTAACGTGAGGCCACCAGCGCAAACAACGCGCATGGCCCCCACTGAAGGAGAGCAAGACAATGACCGATATCAAGAAAGACCACAGCGTTGGTGCAGGTACGGGTGCAGTTGCAGGCGCAGTGACGGGTGCTGTCGCCGGCACGGCAGTCGGCGGGCCGATCGGAACGGTCGTCGGCGGCGTCATTGGTGCAGTGGTTGGCTCCAAGGCTGGTGATTCGATTGCCGAAGCCGTGAACCCGACGGAATACACCACCCACTTCCAGAACACCTACCAGTCAACCCCCTACTACTCTGCCGGACGCGAGTGGAACGATTACGAGCCGGCCTACAAGTACGGTTATGACACCTACGGCCAGCATCGTGGCCAGCGTTTTGAGGACGTCGAAGACACCCTCGAGCGCAACTGGGATTCGACGCGCGCCAATTCACGTCTGGCGTGGTCGGAAGCGAAGGGCGCAGTCAAGGACGGCTGGCATTACGTTGAACGCGCGATGCCGGGCGACGCGGACCGCGACGGCCGTTGAACGAAACGGGAATGATCGACTGATCGATTGATAACGTCAGCGACAGTGTGACCCCCACGACCGCGCCTTCGGGCGCGGTTTTTTTGCGTTTTGCTTCTGTAGAGCGCAGCTTGCTCGGATGCTTTTTGCGCCAATCGTCAAGAGCAAGAGCAGCGGAGCAAGCTCCGCTCTACAAAAGCACAACAGCACTGGGTATTTCCGGCGTGTTCACCAACCCGAAACATGCTTCGGGCTAGCGTGAGGCCATTACCACGCGGAGGCGCCATGAGCACATTGAAGAAAGACCACATCGTCGGTGCCGGCGTCAGCGCTGCGGTTGGCGCAGTGGCGGGTGGCGCGCTTGGCGCTGTCCTCGCCGGTCCGCCTGGCTTGGCGGTGGGCGCGGCGGCGGGTGGCGCACTCGGCGCGGTGGCCGGCAACCGGCTGGCGGAGTCCGCCGACAAGCGCGATGACCTCGGCCATTTCCAGCAGATCTTCCACACCATGCCGTACTACATCGCCGGCCGCGACTGGAACGATTATGCGCCCGCGTACCGCTACGGACTGGACACCTTCGAGCGCCACCGAGGACACACCTTTGCCGCCGCCGAATCGCAATTGCAGGGCGGCTGGGAAGCGGCCGCGCGCTACGGCTCGCAGCTGGGCTGGTTCGACGCGCGTCCTGCGGTCGAACACGCCTGGAAATCGCTGCAGGAGACGCTGGATCCGGGCACGCCGCATCAGAGCGTCGAGGAACGTTGATCCTGGGATCGCCGAGGCGTGGCGGCAGCGGGCGTTTTGGCTTGGTTACCATGGCTTTCCCGCATTTGACAGATCGAGTAGCGCATGACCGACGCACGCGACGAGCTGGCCCCCGCTGACATGACCCGTAGCGACGTGACGCGTGAGCAGGCCGAGGATGCGGTGCGCGTGTTGCTGCGCTGGTCAGGCGAGGATCCGACGCGCGAAGGCTTGCTGGACACGCCCAAGCGCGTGGTCAAGGCGTACGAGGACTGGTTCAGCGGTTACGCGATGGACCCGGACGAGTACCTGCAACGCACCTTCGAGGAAGTCGCCGGCTACGACGAGATGATCGTGCTGCGCGACATCGAATTCGAGAGCCATTGCGAGCACCACATGGCGCCGATCATCGGCAAGGCGCATGTCGGCTACCTGCCCGACGGCAAGGTGGTCGGCATCAGCAAGCTCGCGCGCGTGGTCGATGCGTACGCGCGGCGCTTCCAGGTGCAGGAAAAGATGACCTCACAAATCGCCGGCTGCATCGAGCGCGCGCTGCATCCGCGTGGCGTCGGCGTGGTGGTCGATGCCACGCACGAGTGCATGACCACGCGCGGCATCCACAAGCGCGGGGTCAGCATGATCACCTCCAAGATGCTCGGTGGCTTTCGCGACGACGCGCGCACGCGTTCGGAGTTCCTGAGGTTCATCGATGTCGGCAACGGACGCCGCTGACCCGTTCGATGTCCTGATCATCGGCGCCGGCCCCGGCGGGCTGACGGCGGCCACGTACCTGGCGCGCTTCCATCGCCGCATCGCCGTGGTCGATGCCGGCAAGAGCCGCGCTCGCTGGATCCCGACCAGCCACAACTGTCCCGGGTTTCCGTTCGGCGTGGCCGGGACGAAGCTGCTGGAAAAACTGCGTGCGCAAGCGGAGTGCTATGGCGTGGAGATCGTCGCCGGCCGCATCGCCAAACTGGAGCGCGATGATCAAGGCGAAGGTGCCGCATGCTTTCGCGCCGCGGCCGATGACGGCAGCGCCTGGCGCGCGCGCCTGGTGATCCTTGCCACCGGCGTCGTCGACCGCATGCCGTCGATGCCGGGGCTGGAGGACGCGATCGAGCGCAACGTGATCCGCCTGTGCGCCGTCTGCGACGGCTACGAGGCCAGCGACGAACGCATCGCGATCTACGCGCCCATCGACGACGCGATCCGCCATGCGCTCTTCATGCGCACGTTTTCGCGCAGCGTGACTGCGGTGCCTCTGCACGCGGGCGAGCCGTCCGCTGAATGCGCCGCCGCGGCGCGCGAGGCCGGCATCGCGGTGCTGGCGCCGGCGGCCTCGCTCTGCCATGACGGCCAGTGCTGCGTGTTCACGCTGGAAGACGGCAGCGCGCACCGCTTCGACACGGTGTACCCGGTACTTGGCGGCGACGCGCAATCGCAGCTGGGGACCGCGCTCGGCGCCGCGGTCGACGACAACAACGAACTCATCACCGACGCCTACCTGCAGACCGGCGTCGACGGCCTGTACGCCGTCGGCGACGTGGTCAGTACGCTCAACCAGATCAGCGTCGCCGTTGGCCATGCCGCCATCGCCGCGACCGCGATCCACAACCGACTGCCGCGCAACTTCCGCGAGGACGAGGCCAGCCAGCCGGACACGGCTGCCGAACTGCCAACGCCGGCGCGTTGAGCCAACCACGCACGTCATCGCCCGCTCTACAAAAGCAATCGAGATTGCATATCCGGCGGGCGGTTGTTTTATCCGGGTGATATTGCAACTCTATTTCTATCCGGACAAAATAACGTCTTCGTCTCGTCTGGACCCGCCGTGGACATCTCCCCACAAACCCGCTGTACCGCCTTTGCAGGCCCGCGCCGCATTGCTTCCGGTGAGTTGCGCCACGTCGCACTGGTCACCAGGAAAACGCTCGATCACGGCGCCGGCCGGCCCATCCTCGTATTCGACGATAAAACCAGCCGGCTGATCGAGCTGGATTTGCGGGGTACCGTCGCCGAGCTGATGCAACGGATCGAAGCGCTGGGGGCGGGCGTCAAGAGGCCGGACGAGGCCCCGCAGGCCACGCCGCGCAGCGGACCGGGCCGGCCAAGGCTGGGCGTGGTCGCGCGCGAGGTGACCTTGCTGCCACGGCATTGGCAGTGGCTGGGCGCGCAACCCGGCGGCGCGTCGGTGGCGTTGCGAAAACTGGTGGAAGACGCGCGCCGAGGCCATGCCGGCAGCGATCACAAGCGCGACGCGCAGGAATCGGCGTACCGCTTCATGTCGGCACTGGCCGGTGACGCGCCCGGGTTTGAAGAGGCAACCCGCGCGTTGTTCGCGGCGGACGAGCAGCGTTTCGAGGAACACATCGTCGACTGGCCGGAAGACGTGCGCGAGCATGCGCAGATGCTGGCGGTGGATGTGTTCAAGCAGGCTTGATGACGAGCGCTGCGGTTGTTGTGCTCCCTTCTCCCGCATCGCGGGACAAGGTCGAAGCCGCCAGCAGGCGGCTGAGGGAAGGGCGGATGAGGGTACGGCTCTTGCTCTTTTTTGCGGCGGTGACGCATGGGAATGACCAGCTGCGCTGTTGAAGAGCTTGACCAGCTTCGCTGTTGAAGAGCGTTTCGCCTTCGGCGAGTCACTTTCTTTGCTGGCGCAAAGAAAGTAACCAAAGAAAGCGCCTTCCCCGATCAGAGCGTCAGGAAAGTTTCATTGCTACGGGGATTTTTCGACTCGCCATCCATGGCTCGGTCGAAAAATCCC
>JAJAYW010000006.1 GCA_026786005.1 Lysobacter sp.
AATGCGGGGGGGTGTTGGGGGCGGGCCCGGGGCGGGGTTGGGGGGTGCCGGGTAACCCCCTGGCGCCCCGGGGGGGCGCCCACGACCGAAGGAAGTCCCATGGGACAAAAGCGTGTGGATCAGCGTTGGAAAAACACGCGCTGTACTACTTCGCGCGCAGCATCCAGTGAGAAATATCGCGACACATTCTCAAGCCCGTTGCACGACAACGATTGCCACAACGCTTCGTCGCGATACAAACGCACCACCGCCTCGCCGAAGGCATCAGCCGTATCCGCAACCAGCACGTCGTGCCCATCGCGAAGATACATGCCTTCCACCGCGCACGACGTCGCCACCACCGGCTGCCGGTGCGCCATGCTCATGTTGATCTTGCCCTTGACGCCGGCGCCATAGCGAAGCGGCGCCAGCGCGATACGCGCGCCATCCATGTACGGCGTGATGTCGGCGACGTGCCCGTGCACGATCACGCCCGCATGCCGGGCCAGCGCGAGCACGTCCGAGGTCGCGTGATGGCCGATGCAATGGAATTTCACTTCCGGCAATTGCGCGCGGATCAGCGGAAATACCCTATCGACGAACCAGCACACCGCGTCCACGTTCGGCGGATGCCGGAAACCGCCGACGAACACCAGGTCCTGGCGTTGCTCGAACGCCTGCCCGGACCCGGCGAGCTGGTGCAGGTTGGACAACACCTCGACCTTCGCCGCCGATGCGTCCTTCGACAACACGGCGCGTTCGGTTTCGCTGACCACCAGCGTGACATCGGATCGGGCGATGACGGCGAGTTCGCGCGCGCGCGTCTGCAAGGCCGCGCGTTTCAATGCGGCATCATCGACAAGCTCCGCACCACGCATCTCGCGCAGGTAATGCAGGTCGACGGTATCGAAGGCGATCTTCGCCTGCGGCGCATGCCTGCGCAGCAGATCGAGGAATTCACTGGCGACGTAATGCCGGCAGACCATGATCGTCTCGAAACGCGCCCCATGTTCCCGCAACCACGCCGGCGCACGTTTCGCATGCGGCGCATACCAGACTTCGACACCCAGTTGCTGCAATGCAGTGGTGTAGCCACCGGCGTGCCGCCGGTTGGACGGCAGGAACACGACATGCGCGCCTTCCTCGCGCAACAGCCGCATCAGGTTCACCAGCCGCAGCGAGCCCGAATCGTGATCCGGTTGCGGCGTCAGCGCATCGATGATCAGGATTTGCCGCTGCGCCGCATGCAGCAGCAAGGGCGTCGGCACGTGTCCCGCCGCAGGTTGCAGCGCCAATGCCGACGACCATTTTTCGCGGAAGATTGCCTGGTTGCGGATCTGGTACGCCTTGACCCCGCTACCGGTGTCGTTGCCCGCGGTCACGCCTTCGACATGGACTACGCGCGCCCTGGGTTGGTAGACCACGCGATGCCCGGCAGCGCGCACCGCGAAGGCCAGATCGGTGTCTTCGTAGTACGCGGGCGCGTAGCGCAGGTCGAAGCCGCCGAGCGAACGGAACAAGGTGGATGGAATCGCAATGGCCGCGCCCGAGCAATAGTCGGCGTCACGAACGTAGGCGTAGCGTGGATCGTCGGGTGATGCGAACTTGCCGTAGTTCCACGCCGAACCATCGGCGAACACCACGCCGCCGGCTTCCTGCAAACGGCCATCGGGATACAGCAGCTGCGCGCCCACCACGCCCGTGCGCGGATGTTGCTCGAAGGTCCGCAGCAACGCATCCAGCCAGCCGGGCTGCGGCACCGTGTCGTTGTTGAGGAACACCAGGAAGTCGCCGCGCGCCTGCGCCGCGCCGTCGTTGCAGGCGGCGATGAAACCGCCGTTCGCGCTGCGCCGGTGATACCGCACACCTGTGATTTGCGGCAAGGATTCCGAGGTCGCGTCGCTCGACCCGTCGTCGACAACAATGATCTCGCATGCCGCCGCTGGCGGATGCTGCGCCAATGCGCGCAGGCAACGCAGCGTGTGCTCGAACTGGTTGAACACCGGGATCACGATGCTCGCAACGGGGATGCCCGCGACGGGCATCTCGCTGCATGGCACTGCAAACGGCGCGAATGCGGCATCCAACGGGAAATACAACGCCGCGCGTTGTTCCGGCGCCACGCGATGCAGTTGCGCCTTGACCCGTTGCCAGCTGGCGTCCCACCCGCGTGTGCGCAGGCTCAGCAGTCCGCGACGGATCAGGCCAACGCTGCGGTCCAGCAAAAACCGCGCATCGGCCATCGAAAACGACATGCTTGCGGAACTCCGGCTGACTGGTCTGGTCTGCGGCTGGGACGAGGCCTGCAACGGCTACGCTAGACTCCGCATTGCGCACATTGTCGCATCCCCCGTGAGCCCGCCAACACCGGCTCCATCGAAGGTTTATGGCCCGCATCGATTACGACGAAGACGATTACGACGATGAGCGCGACGACGAGGGCAGCGAAGCCCCTGATTGGCGCCGTCGCCTGCTGACCGGGTTGCTTGCGCTGGCGGGACTGGGACTGGGATTCCTGATCCCGTACATGCTGTATCTCAACCACCAGGTGGGGCAACGCTTCGGCCAGTTGCAATGGCAGTTGCCGACCCGCGTCTATGCGCGCCCGCTGGCGTTGCAACCGGGCATGGCGATGGATGTGCAAACGCTGAAGACCGAACTCGATGCCGCCGCGTATCGCGATGACGGCGCAGGCGTGCGTCCCGGCAGCTACACACGCAGCGGTGGCCGTTTTCTGATCGCCAGCCGCGGCTTCCACGATATCGATGGCGCCGTCGCGCCGCGCCGGATCGATGTCACGCTTTCGGGTGGACGCGTCGCATCGGTGCGCGACGCAGCGCGCAAGCAGAACCTGCGCGTGGTCAAGCTCGACGCCGCGCGCATCGCCACCCTCTACGGCCAGAAACAGGAAGAACGGCGGCTGGTCAGCCTCGATGAAGTTCCGGATCAACTCGTGACCGGCCTGCAGGCGGTCGAGGATCGCGATTTCGCCCGCCACCACGGCATCGACATCAGCGGCATGGCGCGCGCGCTGTTCGTCAACGTCAAGTCCGGCCAGGCCAAGCAGGGCGCGAGCACGTTGACCCAGCAGCTGGCGCGCAGCGGCCTGCTCGGCATCGGCAAGGAACAGACGTTCAAGCGCAAGTTCAACGAAATCCTCTACGCGATGCTGATCGAGGCGCGCTACGACAAGCGCACGATCCTGGAAGCCTATTTCAACCAGGTGTATCTCGGCCAACGCGGCGCGCAGGCCATCCACGGTGTCGCGGCGGCATCGGAATTCTGGTTCGGACGCGACCTGCGCGACCTCAGCACCGAGCAGATCGCATTGCTGATCGGCATCGTGCGCGGTCCGTCGCATTACGACCCGCGCCGCAATCCCGAGCGTGCGAAGGAACGACGCGATTTCGTGCTCGGCGAAATGCACGAGACCCAATTGATCAACGATGCCGAGTTGAAGCGCGCGCTCGCGGCGCCGCTCGGCGTGACCAAGACAGCAGGTGGCGCCGCGCCGAATCGTTTTCCTGCCTATGTCGATCTGGTGCGGCGGCAACTGGCGCGCGATTACCCGGCTGATGCGTTGCAAGGCGCAGGCCTGAGCGTCATGACCGGCATGTCGCCGGCCGCGCAGGCGTACGCCGAAGGCGCGGTCACCAAGACCCTGAAATCGCTTTATCGCAAACGCGGTCCCGAATTGCAGAGTGGCTTGGTGATGACCGACGTCGACAACGGCGAAGTGATCGCCGTGGTCGGCAGCCGCGACGTCGCCAATCCCGGCTTCAATCGCGCGGTCGCGGCGCACCGCCCGGTCGGCTCGTTGCTCAAGCCGTTCGTGTACCTGCTTGCGCTCGCGCAGCCCGGGAAATATTCGCTGGCCAGCTGGGTCAACGATGCGCCCGTCACCATCACGCTCGGCAAGGGCCGGCGCTGGAATCCCGGCAATTCCGACGGACGCAGCCACGGCAGCGTGCGCCTGATCGATGCGCTGGCGCAGTCCTACAACCAGGCCACCGTGCGCGTCGGCATGCAGGTCGGCCCCGAACGCCTTGCCGACCTGATCCGCACCCTGGCGGGCATCACGGCCACGCCCAACCCGTCGCTGATCCTCGGCTCGGTCGACCAGAGTCCGTATGCGATGGCGCAGCTGTACCAGTTCCTCGCCAGCGGCGGCGAAATCCAGCCGTTGCACGCGGTGCGTGGCGTGCTCGATCCCAATGGTCGAGCCCTCAATCGCTACGACAAGGTTCCCGCTCCTGCGCAGGATGGCGATGCGGTCGCGGCGCGCCTGGTCACCGCAGCGTTGCAGCACGCGGTCACATCGGGCACGGGTCGTTCGCTGGTCTCGCAAGGCCTCGGCCGTCTCAAAGCCGCGGGCAAGACCGGCACCAGCAACGACAGCCGCGACAGTTGGTTCGCCGGCTGGACCGGCGATCACCTCGCGGTGGTGTGGGTCGGCAACGACCAGAACAAGGCCACGGGTTTGTACGGTGCGACCGGTGCGATGCGGGTGTGGTCGGGCATCTTCTCGCGACTGCCCAGCGCGCCGTTGAAGGTCGGCGACAAGGGCATCGAGTGGCACTGGATCGCGCAGTCCAACAGCACCGATGCGGGCTGCCCCGGCGCGCGCCGCTTCGCCTTCGTCGCCGGGTTTGCGCCGCCGTACCAGCCGTGCGTCTATGCTGATCCCGATCCGTACTACGAGAACCAGGAGCAGGGCGAATCAGGCGGGTGGCGCGACTGGTTCGGCTTGGGAAACAACAACGACGCGCCGCGCGATCCGGCCACGCAATTGCCGCCGCAGGAAGCCCTACCACCGCCTCCGCCGCCGGAAGAATGACGATGGGATTCGTGTATCGCTTGATCGGTTGTTCGTTGCTGGGATGTCTCGTCGCATGCGCGACGCCTGCACCGCTTGCGGCACCGAAGTCCGCAGCGTCGATCACGCCCGAGCAACGCGTCGCCGCGGTGCGTGCAGCGGCCGGTAGCGACGACAAGGAGTTAGCAGTGCAACCCTTGCGCGATCCGATGGTCGAGGATCTGCGGCAGGCCGCGACGCGGCTGGAATCTCAAAAAAAGTACCCCGATGCAGCCAAAGCCCTCGATCAGGCGCTTGCGATCACGCCCGATGATCCCGCCGTGTTGCAGGAGAGGGCGGAGGTCGCGTTGTTGCTGGGTCAGTTCGATACTGTCGAAACACTCGCGCGGCGTGCTTATGGGTTGGGCGCAAAAGTCGGGCCGTTGTGCCGCCGGCATTGGGCGGCCATCGAACAGGCGTTGCAGGCGCGCAATGCGAACACAGATGAGGCGCGCAAGCAGATCGCAGCCTGCAAGGTGGCAACACCCGAACGCTTCTGATCCGTTTTTGTCCCATGGGACTTCCTTCGGTCGTAGGAGCGCACGTGGGTGCGAGGGGCCTTACCGGTAGAGCCATCGCGCCCAGGTGCGCTCCTACAAAACCGGCGCTGTGCGATTCGCCCTTGCAGGAGGGGCCTCAGCCCCCGACACCCTCTGCGACAAAGCGCCGGGACGCCGGTTCTCCTGCAGGATCGAATCGACCGCGTTTTGACAATCCTGGCGTCGGGGCTGAAGCCCCTCCTGCATGCGTGCATCGGAAAAGTCCGAAGGAACTCCTGTGAGACAAAAACGCGGCATCGTTCGGTTCTTCCTGCGCAACGCCCGATAATGCCGAATCGATCCTCCGCAGCAAGCTGATGTCAGAACTCTCCCAATCCAGCGTCGCCGCCCTGTCCGACGGCGGCACGCTCGCGACCCAGATCCATTCGTTCCAGCCGCGCCCCGCGCAGCAGCGCCTGGCCGAAGCGGTCGCGCACGCGTTCGAGCAGACCGACATGCTGCTGGCGGAGGCCGGCACCGGCACCGGCAAGACCTACGCCTACCTCGTCCCGGCGTTGTTGTCGGGACTGAAAACGATCATTTCCACCGGCACCCGCGCATTGCAGGACCAGCTGTATCACCGCGACCTGCCGCGCGTGCGCGATGCGCTCGGGGTCGGCTGCAAGACCGCCCTGTTGAAAGGCCGCGCGAACTATCTTTGCAAGTACCGGCTCGAGCAGGCCAAGGGCGATGCGCGCTTCAGCACGCGCGAACAGATCGCGCACTTCCAGCGCGTGGTGGCCTGGAGCAGTCGCACGCGTGCCGGAGACATGGCCGAGATCGAGGCGCTGCCGGAAGACTCGCCGCTGCTGCCGATGGTGACGTCGACCAACGAGAACTGCCTCGGCAGCGAGTGCCCGTTCTGGAGCGACTGCTTCGTCGTGCAGGCGCGGCAACGCGCGCAAACCGCCGACATCGTCGTCGTCAACCATCACCTGCTGCTGGCCGACCTGGCGTTGAAACAGGAAGGCTTCGGCGAAATCCTGCCCGGTGCGCAAGCCTTCGTGGTCGATGAGGCGCATCAGCTCCCGGAACTGGCCGCGCAATTCTTCGGCGAAGGCCTCGGCGCTCGCTCGCTGGTGGAACTGGCGCGCGACACGCTGGGTGAGTGCAAGGACGTGCCGGGCGCGCTGGCCGTGTTGCAGCAACCAACGCGCGAACTCGAACACGTGACCCGCGCGCTGCGTGCCGCGATGGACTCATTACCGACACGCGGCACCCAATACCGCGCGTTGTACGACGAAGCCGTGCGCAGCGCCTTCGATGCACTGTCCGCCGCGCTGGCCGGTCTTGCCCAGGCACTCGATCCCTTGCGCGAGGCGTCTCCCGGATTCGAGACCTGCCATGCGCGCGCGCAGGATGTGAACGCACGCCTGATGCGCTGGCGGGTGGAGAGGGACTTCGATAGCGAATTCGATGCGCCCGACGACGACGTACGCTGGTACGAACTGTCCGCGCGCGGGTTTCGCCTGCAACGCACGCCGCTGGACGTATCCGGCCCGTTGCGCGCGCATCGCGAGCGTTCGCGCGCGGCTTGGATCTTCACCTCGGCGACGCTGGCGGTCGCCGGCAACTTCGATCACATCACCCGTCGGCTCGGCCTGGAGCAACCGCAGACATTGCTCGAACGCAGTCCATTCGATTGGGCCAACCAGGCGCTGTGCTACCTGCCGCCGAACCTGCCCGAACCGATGTCGCGCGGCTACAACACGGCGCTGATCGATGCGCTGCGGCCGGTGCTGGAAGCGTCCAGCGGCCGCGCCTTCGTGTTGTTCGCCTCGCATCGCGCGCTGCGCGAAGCGGCCGAGGCGCTGCGCGGCGGTCCGTGGCCCTTGTTCGTGCAAGGCGAGGCGCCGCGGCCGGTGCTGCTGGAGCGCTTCCGTGCGTCCGGCGATGGGGTGCTGTTGGGCGCGGCGAGTTTTCGCGAGGGGGTCGATGTCGTCGGCGCGGCGTTGTCGGTGGTGGTCATCGACAAGCTTCCCTTCGCCGCGCCGGACGATCCGGTGTTCGAGGCGCGGCTTGACGCGATCCGCCGCGCCGGCGGAAATCCATTTCGCGACGAGCAATTGCCGCAGGCGGTGATTGCGCTCAAGCAGGGCGCAGGGCGTTTGATCCGCAGCGAAACCGATCGCGGCGTGCTGGTGCTGTGTGATCCGCGCTTGCTAGGAAAATCTTATGGCCGCGTGTTCCTGGACTCGTTGCCGCCGTTGCCAAAGACGCGCGATGTGGCGGATGTGCAGGCATTTTTCGCGGTTGTGGAGGAGTTGGGACGGTGAGCGGCGTAAATGGGGAGCAGTGAGCACTAAACAGAAGCAGTAACCGGAGAGAAATGCTCTTGCTCGTCATTCCCGCCTTCGCGGGAATGACGGGCAAAAGCGATTAGCCTTCCCCGTCTCCCGTCTCCCGTCTCCCGTCTCCCGTCTCCCGTCTCCCGTCTCCCGTCTCCCGTCTCCGACACCTCAATGAAACTCCTCGCCTTTGAAACTGCTACCGAAGCCTGCTCCGTCGCGCTGTGGATCGACGGCGAAGTGCGCGAGCGTTTCGCGATCGCGCCGCGGCAGCACGCCGAGCTCGCCTTGCCATGGGCCGACGCATTGCTGGCTGACGCGGGGATCGCAAAGTCGCAACTGGATGTGATCGCCGTCGGCCGCGGTCCCGGGGCATTCACCGGCGTGCGACTGGCGATTGCGCTTGCCCAAGGCGTCGCATTGGCGCTGGACCGGCCGGTCGTGCCCATCTCCACGCTCGCAGTGCTGGCCGCGTCGCTCGCTCCCCCACAGTCGCAGGGGAAGCAGCACATCCTGGCAGCGATCGACGCGCGCATGGGCGAAATATATTTCGGTGCATTCGCACGCGACGGCATCGACGTGATTGCTCTATCGGATGAAGCAGTGACGAAGCCCAATCTCGCGGTCGTTCCCGACAGCATCGAACTCTGGAGCGGTGTCGGCACGGGTTTTGCCGCTGCCGATGGCGCATTGCTCACGCACCTGCAGACGCGTTTGGCCTCCGTCGATGCGACAGCATTGCCGCATGCAGCCGATCTCGCACGACTCGCCGCACTCGCGTTCGCGCGCGGCGAAGCGGTATCAGCGGAACGTGCGGAACCTGCTTACCTGCGCAACAACGTCGCGCTGACGCTGGAACAGCAAAAGGCGCTGCGCGCATCCCGCTAGCAAGACCGGCCAGCCCTCGTCATCCGCTGCTTTTGTGGAGTCGAGCTAGTTCGGCTGCCTTGGCGCGATGCCAAAAGCAAACGCCTCCCGCTCATCCTGAGCCTGTCGAAGGCCGCTCTACAGGCATGACGAACTGGCCTTGTCTGGCGGCATCAAAATCGTCAAGGATCAGGCCATCAAGACTCTCTGGCCAAAATCAAACAATGAGAACGCGATGAAGCAACCGGACACGGCCCATGCAAACGGGCGCCCATGGCTTGCGAAGCTCAAATCCGAGGTTTTCCCGATCCTGGCGATGCTGCTGTTGCTGACGGTTGCGCGATCCTCCTTCGCGAATCATTACTACGTGCCCAGCGGTTCGATGGAGCACAGCTTGATGCCGGGGGATCGCGTGGTCGTCGACATGGCGGCGTATGGGCTGCGCGCGCCTTTCACCAACAGGGATGTGGTTGCGCGCGACAAGCCTAAAGCCGGCGACGTCGTGGTCTTCGATTCTCCGGTTGACGGGACGCGGTTGATCAAACGCGTGGTCGCCATCGGTGGGGATACGGTCGACCTTCTCGACGGCCGCCTGATGATCAACGGGGTCACCCTGCAATCGCGTGACGAGCCCGACGTCGAAGTGATGGCCGGGCACAGGGCGCTACTCAATCTCGATGCCGGCGGCGGGCCCGATATCCGCGGGCTGGTGATTCCTGCGGATCAGGTGCTGGTGCTCGGCGACCACCGCGGCGAAAGCGCGGACGGACGCTATTTCGGCCTGGTTCCAGAGCGTGAGTTCTATGGTCGGGCCGTGGCTGTGTACTGGCGCCGTGGCGAGGGGCCGGTATGGAAGCGGTTGTGATGCGGCCTAACGACGACTGACGCTTGGCTCCCGGCTTTCGCCGGGATGACGAATCAATACGACGACTGACACTTGGCTCCCGGCTTTCGCCGGGATGACGAATCAATACGACGACTGA
>JAJAYW010000007.1 GCA_026786005.1 Lysobacter sp.
CGGGGGGCCGGGGGGGCCGGTCTTTGTCAAAAACCCCCCCGTTTCCCCCCCCCCCGCCGCTTTTTTTTTTCCCCCCGGCCGGTGCCCCCGGGCTTTTTCAAAAAACCAAAAACCCCCCCCCCCCCCCCCCCCCTCTACAGGGGATGGCGGCTCTTTCAGCGGGTCAGGTTGCGTAAGGGCCCGCAGCCACATGGCGTTTCACCACATCGACAAAACACGATGCGGAATCGGCGCCGTGCACGAAAAACAGTGAGGGCTCGCACAGTTCCAGCTCGAGCAGGCGCGGCTCACCGCGGCTGTCGCGGATCAGGTCGATGCGCGCGTAGGCGAGCGGCGTGGCGAGGCCCAGCGTCTTCGCCAGCGCAGCCAGCACGTGCCCGGCGACGCTGCGCTCATCGGCGACGGGCACACGCGCGGTGATCGCTTCGCGCGCGAACAACGCATCGGCGGCGTCGGAATCCGCACGCAGCAACGGACCCTTGCGGATGGCGTGGCTGAAGTCGCCATCGAAGTAGATCAGCGCCGTTTCGCCATCCCGATCCACTGATGCCAGGTAAGGCTGCAGCAACACGCTGCGTCCGCCGTCGAGCAGGCGACCAATGTGGTTTGCCGCCGCAAATTCCTGATCACGCGCATAGCGTTGCGCGTCGCGCGAACCGGCGCCAACCGCTGGCTTGACCACGAATTCTTCGCTATCGAGGTGCAGGGCCAGAAAATCCCGTAGCGCCGTCAGCGGTTCCTCGTCGGTCTCAACGAACACACTCGGCACGATCGGCACACCCGCGGCGGCAAGATCGGCGAGGTAATGCTTGTCGGTATTCCAGCGCAACACCGGCAACGGGTTGAGCAGTGTGGTGACGCGATCGACGCGTTCGCACCAGGCCATGAACTGCGGTAGACGCGTTGTGTAATTCCAGGTCGAACGCAACAGCACGGCGTCATAGCGGCGCCAGCTGACCGTCGGGTCGTCCCACGCCAGGACCTGCGCATCGAGCCCGGCATGCGCGCAGGCAGCGAGCAGCGGCGCCTGGTCATCGTCGTGACCCGTGGCGGCAATGGCGGAGGCAAGGGCGATGCGTGGCATGGCCGGAGTCTAGCGTTGGGGTGGGCGAACCGGACAGGAACCATTGCCCGAAGGTCGGATACGACTGGCAATGGCGGCGCGGTAAACTCAACGGAAGTCGTAATCAGTTGATTCGTCATTCCGGCGAAAGCCGGAACCCTGTTGTAAGAGCTGGCTGTCCAAGCTGGGTCTCGGCTTTCGCAGGGATGACGATTGTTTAGCGTTTCTTGGCTTCCATAAAGGAGTTGCGCATGGCCGACGCCAGTGCCGTGAAGAACAAGGTTTACCCAAGTGCAGACGAAGCATTGCGCGGCGTCGTGGCTGACGGACAGACACTGGCCGTTGGCGGCTTCGGTCTGTGCGGCATCCCGGAGGCGCTGATCACCGCGTTGCGCGACAGCGGCGTCAAGGGGCTGACCGCGATCTCCAACAATGCCGGCGTCGATGGCTTCGGCCTCGGCCTGCTGCTGGAAACGCGGCAGATCAGCAAGATGATTTCGTCGTATGTCGGCGAGAACAAGGAATTCGAGCGTCAATTCCTGTCCAACGAGCTCGAACTCGAATTCAATCCGCAGGGCACGCTGGCCGAACGCCTGCGCGCGGGCGGCGCGGGCATCCCGGCGTTCTTTGTCCGCACCGGCTACGGCACCGTGGTCGCCGAAGGCAAGGAAACCCGCGAATTCGACGGCTACCACTACGTCATGGAAACCGCGCTCAAGGCCGACGTGTCGCTGGTCAAGGCGTGGAAAGCCGACACCTCCGGCAACCTGGTCTTCCGCAAGACCGCGCGCAATTTCAATCCTGCGTGCGCGATGGCCGGCAAGGTCTGCATCGTCGAGGTCGAGGAAGTGGTCGCGGTCGGCGACATCGATCCCGACCACGTGCACCTGCCCGGCATCTACGTCGATCGCATCGTGCTCAATGCCTCCCCCGAGAAACGCATCGAACAGCGCACCGTGCGCGCAGGAGCGAACTGATGGCCTGGACCCACGATCAAATGGCGCAGCGCGCCGCGCGCGAACTCACCGATGGCGCCTACGTCAACCTCGGCATCGGCCTGCCGACGCTGGTCGCCAACTTCATCCCCGATGGCATGGACGTGTGGTTGCAATCGGAAAATGGGTTGCTCGGCATCGGCCCGTTCCCGACCGAAGCGCAAGTCGACGCCGACCTGATCAATGCCGGAAAACAAACCGTCACCGCGCGACAGGGGGCCAGTTATTTCGGCAGCGAGGATTCGTTCGCGATGATCCGCGGCGGGCACATCGACCTGGCCATCCTCGGCGCGATGCAGGTTACCGAAAAGGGCGACCTCGCCAACTGGATGGTGCCCGGCAAGATGGTCAAGGGCATGGGCGGAGCGATGGACCTGGTGGCCGGCGTGAAGCGTGTCGTTGTATTGATGGAGCACTCCACCAAGAGCGGCGAGCACAAGATCCTGCCCGAATGCACGTTGCCGCTGACTGGCGTCGGCGTGGTCAACCGCATCATCACCGAGCTGGCGGTGATGGACGTGACCCATGAGGGGTTGCTACTGGTGGAGATGGCGCCCGATGTAAGCGAAGACGAGTTGCGCGGGAAGACGGGTGTCGCGTTCACGCGAAACTAAAGATCAGGTCAAATTTTGATCCATGCAGGAATGCGGCTGGCCGCGATGAGCGGCAACCGTACGACATCATCGTACCCAGCGCTTGGGTCCTGCTAAAAACAACGGCACGAGCATTGCTAACGAGAATCAATTTCTGGCCAAGCCGAAGATTTCGACACGTGCGGTGCCGTCGGGATTGAAGGTCTGGTTGTAGGAAACATTCGGCATTTGAGGGCCCGCGTTCAGCGAGTAAAGAGTGAACCAATCGTCGGCCGCAAGTTTGCTGGGAAATTCCGCCGTGATGCGGCACACCGATGTGCGGCAGTTGACATCGATCGATGTCGGCTTGGCATTCAGCTCCTCGATTTGCGGCGTGGTGCTGAGGCGTTCAAGTGTTTGTTCCATGGCCACAGCCCAGCTTCCCTGGACACGTTCGCTCTGGTATTGCGCAGAAAGTTTGTTGCGCCCGGCTTCCACGACCTTTTGCGATTCGTGCTGCTGGGCTGCCTTCTGCGCCACAATCATTTCGGTGGCTGTCATCGTGCCCGCGGGATCGGCGCGATTCGGCTTGCGGCGCGTGTTGTCGACGGAAACAGATTCGGCACGCAGTTCAGCGGCCGTCGGAGAGATGGATTCACCATCATTCTGCTGGCCGGAATTGCGCGTGCGCACAGTCCACAAGGACAGGGACACGATGGCCAATACGACGATGGCCGCCCAGGCGATGGGTGAGATTTTTTTCATGGGTCGTCGTTACCAACGGACAAGGGATCTGCAAAAAAAAGCGCGGCGGCCATGGCCGCCGCGCAGGGGACTGCAATTAAGTAAAATAAGACACCGTTGTGTTCTCTCCAGGCGAGGTAGGAATCATTGATAACGCCCCCGGTGGGCA
>JAJAYW010000008.1 GCA_026786005.1 Lysobacter sp.
CCAGGTGCGCTCCTACAGGGTTACGGGTAGTTTTTGCATCCTGCAAAAAGCCTTATCCACATTGATCCGCGAAATCCGTGGCAAGCGTTCTGCAAGACCTTCAGCCGCGATGTTCCAGCGCAAGATATTCCGTCGACTGCATTTCGATCAGGCGCGACACGGTGCGCTCGAACGCGGCGCGCAGGCGCTCGCCGGTGTACAGCGCAGGCGGCGACGCGTCAGCGGTGCAGACCAGATTGACGTGGCGGTCGTACATCTCGTCGATCAGGGTGACGAAGCGGCGCGCGCCATCGTCGCGTTGCGCGTCCATCACCGGGATGCCGCCGAGCAGCACGGTGTGGAATTCCTGCGCGATCTCGATGTAGTCGGCGCTGCCGCGCGGCCCTTCGCAAAGCGCGTCGAAGTCGAACCAGACCATGCCCTTGCAGCGCGCGCGCGTGGCGATCTTGCGGCCCTCGAGCTCGATGCTGCCGTCGCGATGCCTGCCACCATGAGTGACATTGTCGCCGCCGAGTTCATGCCAGCGTGATTGCAGCCACGCATCGGATTGCCTATCCAGCGGCGCGCGGTACACCGGCGATCGCGTCAACGCGCGCAGGCGGTAATCGGTGGGGCTGTCCAGATGCACGACGGCGCAATGCTGTTCGATCAGCGTGATCGCCGGCTCAAAGCGCGCGCGTTGCAGGCCATCCTTGTACAACGCGCGCGGCGGCGTGTTGGAACTGGTCACCAGCACCACGCCTTCCGCGAACAGTTTTTCCAGCAACCGGCCCAGCAACATTGCATCGCCGATGTCGGCGACGAAGAATTCGTCCAGCACCAGCACGCGTAGCTGCTGACCCCATTGCCGGGCGATGGCGGCCAGTGGATCGCGTTCGCCACTGTGCGCGCGCAACTGCTGGTGAACCTGGCGCATGAAGCGATGGAAATGGGTGCGGCGTTTTTGTGAGATTGGCAGGCCGTCGAAGAACAGGTCGATCAGGAAGGTCTTGCCGCGGCCGACGCCGCCCCACAGATACAGACCCTGCGTCACGGGTGGCTCGCCGTCGCCGAACAGCGCACCAAGAAATCCTTTGCGCGGCGACGATTGCGTCAGCGCGTCATGGATGCGATCGAGCGCGTGCAACGCGGCGTGCTGCGCGGGATCGTCCTGCCAGTCGCCGCGCCCGACGCCGGCGGCGTAGTCATCCGACGGCTGCGGCGCTGCGACCTCAGCCATTGACCGCGGGCAGGTACCGCCGCACGCCATTCTTGATCGCGCCGCGCAGGTCCATCAATTTGCGATGGAAGAAGTGGCTGGTGTCGGGCATCTTCACCAGTTCGGCCTGCGCCTTGGTTTTCTCGAGCCATGCATACACGGCTTGTGGATCGACGATCTCGTCGGTTTCGCCCTGGATCACCAGCCACGGCATCCTTGGCGTTTCGATGCTGGCGAAATCCCAGCGCCCGGCGGGCGGTGCGATCGAGATCAGCACGTCGGGGCGGAGTTCGCCGGCCGCACGCAATGTCACATATGCGCCGAAACTGAAACCGGCCAGCCACAACTGATGGTGCGGTCGCTGCGCGCGAACCCATGCCGCCACCGCGCGCAGGTCGTCGAGCTCGCCGTTGCCGTCATCGAAAACACCTGCAGACTGGCCGACGCCGCGGAAGTTGAAGCGCAACGTGGTCACCCCGAGTTCGCGCAGCCCGCGCGCCACCATCGTCACCACCTTGTTGTGCATGCTGCCGCCCTCGGTCGGCAATGGATGGCAGACGATGGCCACCACCGCTTGCGCGGGCACGTCGGCCTCAGGCGGCTCGACGATGGCTTCGAGCGAGCCGGCGGGGCCTGCGAGCAACAGGGGTGTCGCAACGTTCGAGAATGCAGGGGTCGGCATGGGGCGGATGATAAGCGCAGCGCTGCAAATGGCTGTGTTGAATTGAACGTGGAAGGTTTGGCCAACCGGCTTTCGTAGAGCGGATCTTGCTCCGCTGCTTTCGCATCAAGTCAACAGCAGTCGAGCAAGCTCGACTGTACAAAAGCGACACGCCGGAGGCGGATCAAAGCCGCAAACGACAACGCCGCTCGAAGGCGGCGTCGAAAAACGGAACGCGGCGAACTTCCACTTATTGAATGTTCCCCAGCATCCAGTCCACCGTCGCAATCACCTGCTCATCGGTCAGCGCCGGATTGCCACCCTTGGCCGGCATTACCCCCGCGGCGCCGATGTAGCCTTCGATGGCGTGCCGGTGCAGCAGGTCGGCGCCCTTGCTTATGCGGGCGCCCATGCCGGCGGCATCGAGCTTCGGCGCGCCGCCCGCGCCCGAGGTATGGCAGCCCGCGCACAGGTTGTTGTAGATCACCGCGCCATCCAGCGTGCCGCCATAAGCCACCTGCGATACGGCCGCCGCGGCCGTCGCCGCGACGGCGGCCGCCTGCGAGGCTGCGCCGGTCGCGCCGGCATACACCGCGCCCACCGGGGCGATGCGTGCCTGGAGACGCTTGGCCGCGCGCGGATCGACTTCGCCCGGCAAAGAGCCATGCAAATAGCTGGCGAACAGGATCAGGCCCACCGTCACCGCGGACAGGAAGCCGATCACCAGCGAGAAATTTTTCAGAAAATCGAGATCGTAATTGCGCACGTCTTGGCCCTTTCTCGTGAATCTTGCTTGGTCGCAGATCGTGAAGCAGTTGGCGCGCCCGGAGGGATTCGAACCCCCGACCAATGGCTTCGGAAGCCACTACTCTATCCGGCTGAGCTACGGGCGCGGAACCGCATATTCTCCATGATCGCGCCGGGTGGCGCGAGCGCGCTGCTAGGCTTGGGCCAGCTTCGCTGTGATGGCGCCCGATGCCCTACGAACGTTTTGAAGACCTTACGCCCGAGCCGCAGCCCGTGCGCGATCGTCTGCGGCTGTACTGGACACTGATCCGCGGCGATCGACCGATCGGCTGGCTGCTGCTGTTGTGGCCGACCTGGTGGGGTCTGTGGCTGGCCGCCGAAGGCCTGCCGCCGTTGTGGACGCTGTTCGTGTTCTCGGCCGGCGTGTGGCTGACGCGTTCGGCCGGCTGCGTGGTGAACGACTACGCGGATCGTTGGCTGGATCGCCAGGTCGAGCGCACCCGGCAGCGGCCGCTGGCCACCGGCGCGGTGCGCGGCCGCGAGGCGCTGGCGGTGTTCGCGTTGCTGATGCTGCTCGCGTTTGCGCTGGTGCTGACGCTGAACCGGTTGACGGTGTATTTGAGCTTCGTCGGCATCGCGCTGGCGATGAGCTATCCCTACCTCAAGCGCTACACCTACCTGCCGCAGGTGTACCTGGGAATGGCGTTCGGCTGGGGCATCCCGATGGCGTTCGCCGCGGTCCTTGGCGAGATCCCGCCGCTGGCCTGGGTGTTGTACGTCGCCAACATCTTCTGGGCCACAGCCTACGACACCTGGTATGCGATGGTCGACCGCGACGACGACATGGCCGCCGGCGCCAAATCCACCGCGATCCTGTTCGGCGACATCGACCTGGTCGCGCAGGGCGTGCTGTACACGTCGATGTTCGCGGCGTTGACGTCGGTCGGATTGCGCGCGGAACTCGGGACGATCTACTGGAGCGCACTCGGGATCGCGGTGCTGTTGGTGGTGTACCAATTCGTCATCGCGCGGCATCGCGATCGCGATGGATGCCTCCGTGCGTTCCTGCACAACCAGTGGGTGGGCGCAGCGATCTTCGCCGGCATCGCACTGGACTACGCGCTGGGGCCGTGGCTCAAGGAGTGGATGAACTGATCGCTTTTTTTTCGCAACGTCTCGGCGTGTCGAAACCCGGCTGCTTTTTCGGAACCGCTTTGGCGGGTCAAGACCCGCCCTACGGCACTTCGTTGCGCTGTCGCGCTCCACTCCGATCCACCTTTACGGGAGGGCAGCACGATGCGCAACTGGCCGATCGCAATTGTTTATTGCTGATGCACTCTGGCCCAGGATGCGAATCGCGGGCCTGTGAGTTCACCCAAGCTCGAATGCGTTAGACCGTAGCAATACTGCCCGTAGCGCTCGCCAACGCAGCGGAAGACCTCCGACTGCGCGGGAAACACCGGTCCCGGAAAAAACATGATTGACATACTGTGCGGTACATAGTACTGTGCGCAACATGGGTGACGCAGATGCATTCAGTAAATTGGAGCTCGAGCTGCGGCGCGGGGTGGTGGTGTTGGCCACGCTCTCGCAACTGCGCACTCCGCGCTACGGGTATGAGCTGCGGCAAACATTGGCGGATAAGGGAATGCCTATCGAAGAGGGCACGTTGTATCCGTTGCTGCGCCGCTTGGAAACGCAAGGTTTGCTGAAAAGCGAGTGGAAGATCGAGTACGGGCCGCCACGGCGTTACTACTCACTGAATGCGGACGGCCGAAAATTGCTTAAGAAGCTCACCGAATCATGGCAGGGCATGAACGAAACAATGGGTCGACTCTTGAACGAGGACTGACAATGAACGCGAACGATTTGATCGAGTCCTACGTCACCGACGTAGCCGTGCAGTTGCCACGCAAGCAACGCAACGACGTGGCGTTTGAATTACGTGCACTGCTCGAAGAAGAACTGCAGGCCAAGGCCGAAGTGGCCGGGCGCGGCGTCGATGCAGCGATGGCAACCGAGTTGCTACATGCCTTTGGTCGGCCCGTGGATGTGGCCGCGCGCTATCGTCCAACGCTGACCATTATCGATCCCGCGGACGGACGCAATTTCCTGTGGGCGGCTGTCATCGGCCTGGCGATTATCTGGTGTGCGGGACTGTTGATGCGCCTGCGGCAACCCATCGATTCCGGATGGGATTTTCTCAGCGCACTTGGCCAGTGGTGGGGAAGCACGGTGATTCCTTCCCTGTGGTGGCCAGGCGTGTTGGTCGTGGGTTTCGGCGTGGCCTCGTGGGCCCGCCAACGATGGCCGCGAACCTCAGAGTGGAAGCCGCATACGCGCGACCGGATTCACGGGGGCCGCGCAACCATGGTGATGGGACTCGTCGGCATCCTGTGCGGGTTATACGTGCTCATCGATCCCCGTTGGTTGCTGGATGTCCTTTGGGGCGGTCGAGCGGCGCCGGCGGCTTATGAGGCGCTTACTTACACCGATACGTTTCTTCAGCGCCAGGCGCCTTGGTTGCTTGTGCTGATCCTGCTCAATATTCCCGTGTTCATCGCCGTAATCGTGAGCGGTCGCTGGTCGGCCACCATGCGACGCATTCAAGATGGACTGGGCCTGGTCACTTGCGCAGTGCTGGCATGGACCGTCCTGGATGGTCCGGTATTCCTCGCGCCAAGCAGCGATCGAACGGTCAAGTTTTTTCTGGTACTCATTGTCGCTTTCACGCTAATCAACATGGGCATCAAACTGCACCGGAGCGTCAGGCCAACTCCGAACCAATAGATGCAAGCCCAGCGATCATCGAGGCTTTGAAACCCGTAGTTCTCATGGCGGCGAGGCATATGCGCTCAAGGCACCCGCGCGCACACCCATGCATCGACCCGCTCCACACCCGCACGCAACAACGTCTTCGCCGCCGCATGCAACGTCGCGCCGGTGGTCATGACATCGTCGACCAGCACCACGTGCCGCGGCAATGCGATGCCTTCGCGCACGACAAACGCGCCACGCAGATTGCGTCGCCGTTGCAACGCGCCCAATCGCGATTGCGGTTGCGTGTGCCGAGTGCGCAGCAACAGGTCGTCGCATAGTTCGATCTCCAGTGATGTTGCCAACGGCCTGGCCAATTCCAGCGCCTGGTCGTAACCGCGTTGTCGCAGGCGCGCGCGGTGCAGCGGAATCGGAATCAAGGCATTTGGATGATCAAGCGAGACGCAGGCGTCGTGCATCCATTGCGACAACAACCGACCGGCGACCAGGCCGTCGTGGAACTTGAAACGCGGCAGCAGCCGGTCGAGCGGGAAGCCGTAGACGAACGTGGCATGGGTTTCGGTCAACGGCGGTGGTTTGCGCAGGCACTGGCCGCAGGCGCTGGCCGGAGCCGTTAAAGGAAGGGCACACCGCAGGCAGGCGATCCGGTTCCATGGCAATGCACTGGCGCACGCACCACAGACATCGCGCCGCCCCGCGGCGGGTGCGTCGCACAGCAGGCAACGCGCGGGCCACAGCCATCGACCCAGTGCCCCCGCCACCGTGGTCGGCCTCGCGTCAACTTCGATCACGCTCATGTGGTTGACAGGCTGCAAGCGGGTTTCCAGACTGCATGGCATTCCCCGCCGCGGCCGTCGGAAAACTCCCATGCCTGTTGTCAGTCAACCCACCGTCGTTTCCGCTCATCCCCGGATCGAGTCCGGGGCAGGCTCTGAGCTTGTCGAAGGCCGCCACGACTGGACCCGCGACGAGATCGAAGCGCTGTTGGCGCTGCCGTTCACCGAGTTGCTGCACCGCGCCGGCAGCGTGCACCGCCAGCATTTCGATCCAGCCGAAGTCCAGGTCAGTACATTGTTGTCGGTCAAGACCGGCGGCTGCCCCGAGGATTGCGGCTACTGCCCGCAGGCGGCGCGCTATCACACCGGCGTGGACGCGACCAAGCTGATGAGCACCGATGCGGTGCTGGAAAAGGCACGGCAGGCCAAGGCCGCCGGCGCCTCGCGGTTCTGCATGGGCGCGGCATGGCGTTCGCCGAAGGATCGCGACATCCCCAAGGTCGCCGAGATGATCCGCGAAGTGAAGGCACTGGGCCTGGAGACCTGCGCCACGCTGGGCATGCTCAGCGATGCGCAGGCGCATGCACTGAAAGATGCCGGCCTGGATTACTACAACCACAACCTCGACACCGCGCCCGAATTCTACGGCGAGGTCATCCACACCCGCGAATTCCAGGACCGCCTCGACACCTTGTCGCACGTCCGCGACGCCGGGATGAAAACCTGCTGCGGCGGCATCGTCGGCATGGGCGAATCCCGCGCGCAACGGGCCGGCTTGTTGCAGGCGCTGGCGAACTTGCCGGCGCATCCCGATTCGGTGCCGATCAACCGTCTCGTGCGGGTCGAAGGCACACCGCTGGCGGACACTGCAGAACTCGATCCGTTCGAGTTCGTGCGCATGATTGCAGTGGCGCGCTTGCTGATGCCCATGTCGATGGTGCGCCTGTCGGCGGGACGCGAATCGATGAGCGATGAATTGCAGGCACTGTGTTTTGCCGCAGGCGCCAATTCGATCTTCCACGGCGAGAAGCTGCTGACCACCGGCAATCCCGATGTCGAACGCGATCAACGACTGTTCCAGCGCCTGGGCCTGCGACCGATGGCGATCGGCGTCGAAGTTGCAACCGCGACCGTGCACACCGGCATCGTCGAAGCCGCCTGACCATGCGCCCAGACCTGCTGCAACGCGTCGTCACGCTGCGTGCCCAACGCATCGCGCAGCAGCGGACCCGCGTCCGCCAGGTGGTGACGCGTCGCGAAGGCGTGCGCTATGAAGTCGATGGCCATTGGCTGACCGGTTTCTGCAGCAACGACTATCTGGGCCTGTCGCAACAATTCGCCGTGGTCGCGGCCATGCAGGAAGGGGTGGCGCGGCACGGCATCGGCAGCGGCGCCTCGCATCTGGTTTGCGGACACCACGCCGCGCACGAGGCGCTCGAACGTGAAGTGGCCGGTTGGCTCGGCTATCCGCGCGGCTTGCTGTTCGGCAGTGGTTTCATGGCCAACCTGGCCGTCATCCAGTCGTTGCTGGAAACCGACGATGTCTGCGTGCAGGACCGCCTCAACCACGCCAGCCTGGTCGACGCCGCGCACTTGAGCGGCTGCCACCTGCGGCGATATCCCCACGGCGATGCCGAAGGCGCGCTGCGGCAGTTGAGCGCCGTGCCCAAGGTCGCGGCGATGCTCGCGACCGATGGCGTCTTCAGCATGGATGGCGATGTCGCGCCGCTAAAGATGCTGACGCTGGCCGCGCGCATGCAACACGCTTTGCTGTACGTCGATGACGCGCATGGTGTCGGCGTGCTCGGCGAGCAGGGCGCCGGCAGCGTTGAGCAGGCCGGACTCACAGCAAAGGACGTGCCGTTGCAACTGGTGACGCTGGGCAAGGCGCTGGGCGGCTATGGCGCGGTCGTGGTTGGCGACGAGCGCCTGATCGGGCATCTGGCCGAAGTCGCGCGCCCATATCTCTACACCACCGCGTTGCCGCCGGCGCTAGCGGCGGCATCACTGGCCGCGGTGCGCAATGCACGCAGCAATGCGCAACCGCGCGAAACCCTGCAGGTGCTGATCGCGCACTTCCGCAATGTCGCGGCAGTGCACGGATTGGAACTGATGCCGTCGGACACGCCGATCCAGCCATTTCTGTGTGGCAGTGAAGGACACGCCATCGCGTTTGCGGAGGGCCTGCGCGCCGCCGGTTACTGGGTCACCGCGATTCGTCCACCGACGGTGGCGGAGGGAGGTTCGCGCCTGCGCATCACCCTGTCAGCGCTGCACACTCCAGCCGAAATCGATGGCCTGCTCGAAGCCGTGGCAGGGATCCGCGATGTGCTTGCAGCCAGGCGTGAAACGGCGCAGTGAAGCGTGGTGGCGCGCTCCGTGGGTGCGAATTCATTCGCACGCTTTTACATGACGAAAAATCGTGCGGATAAATGCGCACTGCCAAACCGCTGCGTTCGATATGGATGATTCTCCACTCCGCATCACCGACATGAGCGACGGTATGCACATCGAAGTGACCGGGTGTGGTCCGGCCATTGTCATGCTGCACGGCTGGGCCTTGAACGGTGGTGTGTTTGCGCCACTGGTGCAGCGGTTGTCGGATCGCTACACGCTGTACCTGGTCGACCTCCCCGGCCATGGTTTGAGCCACGCCGACGCCACGCCGCTGCAACTGGAGGCCTGTGTCGCGCAGATTGCAGCGCGGACACCTCCGGCTCTCTGGCTGGGCTGGTCGCTGGGCGGCCTGTTCGCGCTGCATGCGGCGGCGACGCGGCCCGATCGCGTGCAGGGATTGATGATGGTGTGTGCCACGCCGCGCTTCGTGCGCGCGCCGGATTGGCCCAATGCCGTCGAACACGACGTCTTCAACCAGTTCGGCGATGAACTGCAGCGCAATTACCGTGGCACGCTGGAGCGTTTCATCGCACTCGACACCCACGGGTCAGACCATGCGCGCGCGGAGCTGCGGTTGTTGCGGGAGCTCCTGTACGCACGCGGCGAACCGGCAATGCGCGCGTTGCAGGAAGGGTTGCAGCTGCTGCACGACAGCGATCTGCGGGACCTGTTGCCCACGCTGCAGTGTCCCAGCCTGTGGATCGGCGGGCGCCGCGACCGGTTGGTGCCATCGGCAGGCATGCGCGATGCAGCGGCACTCGCGTCGCGCGCGATGCAGATTGAAATTGCGCGCGGTGCGCATGCGCCGTTCATTGGTCATGCGGATGAAGTTGCGCAAGCGATCGATCGCTTCATCAGTTCTTCAAACCGTCATCCCCGCGAAGGCGGGGACCCAGCGACTTGCGCTGTTGTCAGCGGACAAGCAACAAGGAACCCAGTCACTGGGTCCCCGCCTTCGCGGGGATGACGACAAGAGCAAGAACACCCCAAGAGCAGAACAAAAAAACGCAAGAGCAACAACGAAAGAGCAAACCAAGAGCGAACTGCACCCCGCATGACCAACACGCCTTCCACCAACATCTTCGACACCCGCCAGGTGCGTCGCGCCTTCGCGCGCTCGGCCGCGAGCTACGAATCGGCTGCGACCTTGCAGCGCGAAGTCGAGTCGCGCCTGCTCGAATCGCTGGACTATTACCAAAACCGCAGCACGGATCGCGCCGCGCCGCAGGTGGTGCTCGATGTCGGCTGCGGCCCGGCGCATGCCGCCGCGGCGATGCAGCAACGCTGGCCACGCGCGCAGGTCATTGCCGTTGATCTCGCGTTGCCGATGCTGCATGCGTCCGGCGCGCACGTGGGCGGCTGGCGACCGTTGCGCCGCTCGGTCGAGCGCATCTGCGCCGATGCCGCTGCGTTGCCAATCGCCGAAGGCAGCGTCGATCTGCTGTTTTCCAATCTCTGCCTGCAATGGATCGATGACCTGCCGGCGTTGTTCGCGGGTTTCCGGCGCGTGCTCAAACCCGGCGGCCTGCTGTTGGTCTCCACCTTCGGCCGCGAAACCCTGGTCGAATTGCGCGATGCGTTTGTCCACGCCGACGCCACACCGCACGTCAGTCCGTTCGTGTCGATGGCGCAGTTCGGCGACGCGATGATGATGGCCGGCTTTCGCGATCCGGTGCTGGACCGCGACGTGTTCGTCCCGGGTTACCCGGACCTGCCGGCGTTGATGCGCGAGTTGCGGGCGCTGGGCGCGACCAATGCGTTGCGGCAGCGGCGGCATACGCTCACCGGCAAATCGCGTTTTGCCAACGCCGCAGCCGCGTACGAACAAGAGCGTCGCAGCGACGGCCAGCTGCCGGCGACATGGGAAGTGGTGTATGCCCACGCCTGGGCGCCGGATCACGGCGCGCCGATCCGCGAACACGGCTTCGACGTCACCGCCGTCCCGCTGTCGAGCATCCCGATCCGTCGACGGTAGGGCGGGCCCCGGCCCGCGGCCTTTGCATTGACAATGATGCGGTCGCATTTCATCGCCATGAAGCGGCGGGCCAGGGCCCGCCCTACCGTCCGCGATTCAGAATGCGGCGACTACACTCGCGACGTTTCCCGCCCGGAGGGTTGCGATGCTGAAATTCATGTGGGTCGTTGCGTTCGGCACGGTGCTGGCAGCGTCATGCAGCGCACGCGCGCAACAACCGGTGTTCGACTTCGGCGATTTCGACCCGACCGCGTTGATGTCAGGAACAGAAGACATCGTGCGGCGCGCGCCGGACAGCTCGATCGACAGTCTGTTCCAGGCGGTGCATGCCTCGGCGCAGATTCCCGATGAGGCCAGGACGATCTGCCGCTTGTTCCAGCCCGATGCCGACCGCAGCGTCGAAGGCTTCAGCCGCGCCGCAAACCAGCTGGGCGAGTCCAGCCGCGAGCGTTTCATCAGCGCGATCGCCGACATCGCCGTGGCCGGGCTGCAAGGCCAGCCGCAACCCTACGATGCAACCGCCGCGCGACAGGCGCTCAAATCTGCAGGCGCGCGCGCGGCCATCCTGCACGAAGGCTTTGTCGCGGGATTGACGGCGGCGGGCAGCGACGAGGCCAGCCGCGAATCGCGTTGCCGTTCGCTGCGCTGGATGCTGGAGTCGCTGCGGACGCAGCCGCTGGTCGAGCGCGCGGCGGCGACACGCTTGCTGCTCAGCGAAGGCCTGTCGCGGATGAATGCCACGCGCTAGTGCAATGTGTCAGCGCGCGGACGCGGGAACCACCCGGAAAATGATGCGATCCCGGTAAGGCGCGCCGAGTGCCTCTACTCCATAACCGGCCGCGACGATGCGCGCCTGCAACTCAGTCCAGTCACGCTGCTTGCAGATCCAGATTGCACCGGGCTCATGCGCGGCGTCGGCCAATTCAATGCTGAGAGGCTCGTCGTACTGGGGATTGAAACGAGCGTCCTGCAGCGGCTCGAACGAGATCTTTTCGATTTCCGCATCCAGATGCAGCCGCAAGCCGTAACGCGCCATGTCCTCGACGAACACGACTTCATTCACCGCTCCGTTCGCACGTTCCCGGATCACGTCGGCCCACACCGCTGCATTCTTGTGCGTGGGCCAGTGCGCCGCGGCGAATTTCAGGCCCAGCAGGCACGCCGTCCACAGCAACAGCCACGGCCACCGCGGCAACACGCGCCCTGCGGATTGCCGTTGCCTGGCGATGATCACCGCCAGCGGCACGAACAACGGCAACACATACAGCGGCAGCCGCGAGCGCGACAGGCAGAACACCGTCAGTGGCAGCAGCACCCACAAGGCCAGCAACAAAGCAGGTGCGTCGCTGCTGCGTGCATCGCGATCGCGCCACCAGCGCGTGAGCACTGCGGGTAGAGTTTTTGCCCAGCGCAGCAAGTCCAGTGTCCATGGCAAGGTGCCGAGCAGCAGCGTTGGCGCGTAGATTTCCAACCATCCGTACCACTCGCCGTGGCGGCCGAACTCGTTGGTGGTGACGCGATTGACCACTTCATCGCCGATGAAATAGTCAAACAATCCGGGCGTGTTGTGGATCACGGCAATGAACCATGGCAAGGCCAGCAACGCGAACAACACCAGTCCGGACACCATGAACAACCGATGGCGGCCGTGCGCGGGCATCACCCAATCGAACACCACGATCACCAGCAGCGGCAGCAGTGCGGGCGGCCCTTTGGTCAGGAACGCCAGCGCGAAGCCCGCCCACATCAACGCAATCCATCGCCAGGAATGCGCGCGATGGCCGAAACGCGCCTCGATGAAGCCCCACACCGCCAGCGTCTCGCATGCCGCGAGCACATAGTCGGTGCTGATGAATTGCGACGCGCCCAGCGTGAACAACATAGTCGCGTACACGATGGCGACCGTGTCCTCGGCGCCGGGCGCAAGCCGTCGCGCAATCCGCCATGCCAGCCAGATGCACAGCAGGTACGACAGCGCCGCGGGCAGGCGCGCGGCCCAGGCGTTCTTGCCGAACACGCCGACGCTGGACGCGATCGCCCAATAGGTCAGCGGTGGCTTGGTCCAGTGGCCGACGTCTTCATTGCGGCGCGGATTGAGCCAGTCGCCGCTGTCGAGCATGTTGACGGCGACATTGGTGTAGCGGCCCTCGTCCGGATCCCAGATGCCGCGCGTGCCGAGGAAACCAAAAGCCAGGACGAGTGCAAGCAGTGTGATCCACAGACGCTGGCGCGTGACACCCTGCATGCAGCACTCCCCGGAAAGTGCGCGGAGTCTAAGCGAGCGCCGTTAAAAAACGGTTGAAGAAATCTCGCTACGTCTTTCGATTCGAGGATGCCATCGCAAACAATGCCGGCAACGCATCCAGATCCACATTGCCGCCCGACAGGATGATGCCGACACGACGGCCGACGAAACGTTCGCGATGTTGCAGCACGGCGGCGAGGGCGACAGCGCCGGAAGGTTCCACCACAACTTTCAGCCGTTCCCACAGCAGGCGCATCGCGTGGACGATGTCGGCGTCTTCCACCAGCAGGATGCCGTTGGCGCGTTCGCGGAGGATCGCAAAGGTGCGCGGCGCCAGGTGTCCGCGCAGGCCGTCGCAGACCGTCTGTGCCGTCATGTCGGTGATGCAGCGGTCTTCGCGCAACGAGGCGTGTGCATCGGCGGCGCCGATTGGCTCCGCACCCCAGACCTCGATGCCGCCGCCGGGCGCATGTGCACTGATCGCGGTGCCCGACAGCAGTCCGCCGCCGCCGACCGGCGCGAGCACCGCATCAAGCGCATCGCATTCGCGCAGCAGTTCCAGCGCCGCCGTGCCTTGTCCGGCGATCACGTCGGCATTGTCGAAGGGATGGATCAGCGTCGCGCCGGTTTCGGCGAGCAGGATCGCAGCCGTGGCATCCCGCGCGGCCATCGTCGCCTCGCAACGCACGACGCGTGCGCCGTAGCCTTCGATCGCCGCCAACTTGATCGCCGGCGCGCCCTGCGGCACCACCACGCTGGCGGCGATCCCGCGCAGGCGGCAGGCCAGCGCGATCGCGGCGCCATGGTTGCCGGAGCTCTGGGTGACGACCCCGCGGGACGCATGGCCATCGTCCAGTGCAAACACCGCATTGCAGGCGCCGCGGAACTTGAACGCGCCCACGCGTTGCAGGTTTTCGCACTTGAAGTGCAGCTCGCAGCCCGCCAGTGCATCGAGCGCGTGCGAACGCAGCACCGGCGTGACATGCGCATGCGGCGCGATGCGCGCGGCGGCGATCAGCACGCTGGCAAACATGGGCAGGTCGGCAGCAGGCACGATGGGTGACTCTTCCATGTGCGCGAGCCTAGCGGATGCACGCAGTGCCGGCATCCGCCTGAACAAACGGGATCACGTTCAGGCAAGCTGCATGCAATGCGGGAAAATTAAGCAGCGATTCAACCCGCTGGCCGGATGCTGGCTTCATCCTCGGGGAACTGCCATGAAAATGCGACTGCTTCTACTCCTGCTGGCCTGCGCGGCGGCACTCAGCGGCTGCGTCACCCCGGCCGGCTATCGCGGCTATGGCGGAGGTTATTACGGTTCGTCCTCGGTGGACCATCGCTATGGCCGCAGCTATCCCAACGGCTATTACGGTGATGAATATGCCTACCGTTACGATCGATATGGCCGCCCCTACGTCAGCTACGGGTATGGCGATCCGTACGGATCGTACGGCTATGGTTATGGCTCTTCGTACGGGTCCTATGGGTATGGCTACCCATACGGCTATTACGGCGGTAATTCCTATAATTACTACTATTCGCCGCAATACAACCCCAATCCGGGCAACGGCGCAGGCAGCAACAACCCGCCGCCGGTCACGCCGCCGCGGAGCGATCTGATCCTGCGTCGGCGCCCGACCGTATTCGCATCGCCACAGGCGTTGCCACCTCCCGACCAGACATTGCGCGATTTCACCCGCGCTCGCCGCGTGCAGCAGGCGATGCCGGCACCAAGCTATGAGCAGGATCCGCGCATTCGGCTAGAGCCTCGCTTCCGCCCAGAGCCGAGCATGGCGATGCCGCGCATGCGGCAAAGCGTGCCTGAGTCCAGTGGCGAGTCTCTCGGCCCCACGCCCAATGTGTCCAGCGATCCGGTGGACGAAGTCCGCGCGCGCAAGGGCGGCTCGGGTCGCTGATCTGCCTAGGCCGCCGCGCGCCGCGACGGCCTCTTTTTGCACATCGATCCCCTCGATACGCGACCGCCGTCGCGATGCGACGGCTGAATCCGCTTGCACCCGGCGCGATACAGTCCCAATCTAGTCTTCGCTGACCGACTGCGTCGGTTTTCGACGTATCAAGGCTGTGCCGTTCAATGTCGGCGTCCGGCGGAGAATCACGGATCCCCCCTGTTCCGTCTCCGTCAGGCGCCGGCGCCCGGTGTATCGCCCGGTGCCTGCGCCGCGCCGCCGCGCAACGCCACAATAAACTTAGACAAAAAGAACGGGGCCGAATGTCCCCCGACATTCGGCCCCTTGGCTACCCCGTTGTGCGCGCGACCGGCCCTGTTCCAATCCCGGTCGACGCCACTCGCGTCTGCCACGTCGGGTGCCATGATGGATAAGCAGGAACCGTGCCAACAGACGCGTGTCTTGGCCGACGAATGCTGAAACAGCAAGCAAGCCGCGTTCCGCCGCGCGACAATAGCCCCATGAGCGACACCCCTCACAACGACTTTCATCGCTACGACGTCATCGTCATCGGCGGCGGCCACGCCGGCACCGAGGCCGCGCTGGCGTCCGCGCGCGCCGGTGCCCGCACGCTGCTGCTGACGCACAACATCGAGACCGTCGGCGCGATGAGCTGCAACCCGGCCATAGGCGGCATCGGCAAGGGCCATCTGGTCAAGGAGATCGATGCCCTGGGCGGCGTCATGGCCAAAGCCGCGGATCTTGCCGGCATCCAGTGGCGCACCTTGAATGCATCGAAGGGTCCCGCCGTGCGCGCGACACGTTGCCAGGCCGACCGCGCGTTGTATCGCAGCGCGATCCGGCGCGTGGTCGAGGCACAATCCAATCTCACCGTGTTCCAGGCGGCGGTCGATGACCTGCTGATTCAATACAACGCGGGCGAGAACGGCCGCATCCATGGCGCGATCACCCAGACCGGCTTGCGCTTCGACGCGCCGGCTGTGGTGTTGACTGCCGGCACCTTCCTTGCCGGCAAGATCCACGTCGGCGAAACCCAGTACGCGGCCGGCCGCGGCCGGGGACACCCGCCGGCGCGCCTCCGACCGCAAATTGGCGGCCGGGCCTTAGGTGGGGGCCCCCCCCAGACCCCGTCA
>JAJAYW010000009.1 GCA_026786005.1 Lysobacter sp.
CCGGGCAGATCGAATTGCAGCAACTCCGGGTTATCCAGATGCAGCCCTTGCGTACCGCCGTCGTAACGCAGCCCACTGGCCAGCGCCAGATGTCCGGTCGGCGCGCCGGTGCCACCGAGGCCGCCGATGCCCATGTCGAATTCAAGGCGCAGGCGCGAATCGCCGGACGGGATGGTCAAACGCGGATTGGTCAACGTGACAGACACCAGCCCGCCGAGCTTGTCGAACGCGCGCGGGAAGCGGTTGTCGATGTAGCGCTGCAGCTGGGGCCCGGTAAACGCGACCTGGTTGTTGAGCCACGCCGACACCGCGCCCAGCGTGGAACACGCGGCAATCAGCAGGGCGAGGGTGGAGACGAAAAAAACACGGGCGGCGGAGCGCATCGGACGATCTCCAGAACGTTTGCGCACCGTACCCGACTCGCGTGAACCTGGGATTAGGACGTCCGACAAGTCGTCTGTAGAGCGGAGCTTGCTCCGCTGCTCTTGATTCAAGATCCAATGCAGCCGAGCAAGCTCTGCTCTACAGGGCACCGAACCAGCGTGTTCGCAAGTGAAAGCTTGCCTGGTGTGCTGGCATCAGAGCACAACCCGCCGCGGTTGCAGATACGCCAGCAACACCCCCAGCAACAACATCGAAATCGTGCCGAAGACAACCTGTTTGATCATCAGCGCCACCGGCAACGGTTGCACTGCGTAATAGATCAGGTAACCGGGAATCGTGGAGAACAACGCCATCGCCAGGCCGAAACGCAATCCCTGGCTGATGTTCGATTTGCCGGCAGAAAACCCCTGGCGGTAGATCCAGGTCATCGCAAACCCGATCAGCGCGTGTGCCAGCAACATCCACGGCATGTAGCCCTGTCCATCGGCATCGGTTCGATAGAAGGAGCCAAGCGCCAGATAGTCCGGTTTGAGTAGCACGGCATGCACGACGCCAGACAAAAGCATTGCGGCCAGGAACATCACGATGCCGCAGATCCAGAAACGCTTGTCCATGATCGATTCCTGTTGAAAAGGAAAGAACGGGTCGGTAGTAAAGATCTGACGACGGGGTAGTGTCACTGGCTCAATCCCTGTAGAGCGGAGCGTGCGCCGCGGCTTATGCACTTGTTCAGACCTTTCCTAGCGGGGCACGGCGTCGATGGAGGCTGAAGTGATTTCCCAGCCTTCCCCGGACACCTTCCGGCGCAGCCGGTACCAGCCGCGGTAGCGCCGCAGTGGCTGCCCGTCCTGGAAACTGGCGCGCAGGTTGACCGGAACCTCCAACGCATTCGGGACCGGCTCCTGGTCCAGGGCCTTCGGCGTGTCGCTCTCGATCCGCAGCGCATGCAGTTTTTTCATCGATCGCAAGTCGGCCTCGCCCGAACCCGGCTGCTGGTTGCTCCAGTATGGATTCGCCTTTTTCCAGTCCTGCGCGCCGATCGCGGAGAGATAGCCCTGCACGGCGGATGCAGCATCTGCATAGGCGGCGTAGCGCGCGTCCCGCAAACGTGCGAGTTCTGCAGCGGCGGCAGGATTCGCGTCGGACGTCGCGACGGCAGGTTGCGTAGCGACCGCATCCTGTGGCGACGCCATGGTCTGTACGTCGTCACTGCCACGCTGGCACGAGCAGCTGGCGAACAGGGTGGTACCGAGCAGCAACAATGCGATCCGCATGAGGTATTCCTTGCCACATCTGCAACGTGTGGTTCCGCGCGAGTGTAGGCGGCTAGTCCTTGGCCGTCACGCCGGCGCGCAGCAGCGGCAACGGGTCGTAAGCGCCATCGCTGCCGTAGATCCCGTAATGCAAGTGCGGCGGCGTGCCACGCGCATTGCCGGAGTCGCCGACGATGCCCAGTGCATCGCCGGGCAACACGATCTTCCCCGCGGCGAGTCCCTGCGCCCAATCATCGAGATGCGCGTAGTAATGCCGTTCGCGCGCCGGTCCCAACACCCAGACCTGCTTGCCGCCGAGCCCGCCATCGCGCACCGAGATCACGACACCACGTGTGGTGCTGAGGATCAGCGTACCGCGCCTGGCAAAGATGTCGACGCCGGCATGGGTGCGCCCGGTGCCGCGAGGCGCACCAAACGTGTCCGCGATGCGCGATGCGACCACGCCTCGCACCGGCACCGGCAATGCACTCGGCGGAGGCATCCTGGACAACTCCCACAACGCGCGCGGCTTGGCCATGAAGGGTTGCTGCCACGACCAGTACGCGAATGCAGCAAGTGCGGCGAGGAGAACCAGCGTCTTGATCAAACGTCGTGCAGCGGGCGCGTAATCGCGGGCCTGGGCTTCGGTCGGCGGAGTCGTCATCTGCGCAGGCTAGCAAGGTCGCATTACCCAGGACATCGCAGCATCAAAGCCGGGGCCAGGTCGCCTTGCGTTCGGCCGTGTAGTGCCACCACGGGTGCGGCGGCCCGCCTTCCATGAAGCGCACGGCGCTGATGAAGGTGTCGAGCACGCACGGGTCGTGCCGCGCGCCGGTGACCTTGCAGAGGCGCTGGTACAGCGCGTGGGGATCCTTGCCGATCAATTGCGGCGGCCGCTCGAAGCCGAGGTTGCAGAAATCCTCGACCATGGCCGGACCGATGTTGGGAATATCGATCAGTCGCTTTGCGGCTGCGGCAGTGCGGGCTTTGGGCATGTGTGTCCGATCCACGAAAAAAGGGGCCGGATCTGCGTTTTTGAAAACGAAATCCGACCCCTCGTCGATGCGGCCAGCCAACGGCTCACCGCATCGTGTGCAAACTTATCAGGCGGCCGCGTCCTTCAATTTCTTCAACGGGCGCACCTTGACCTTGATCGAAGCCGGCTTGGCGGCGAACCACTGCTCTACCTTGGTGAAGGGATTGATGCCCTTGCGCTTCGGCTTGGCAGGCACGCTGACGGAGGTGATCTTCAGCAGGCCGGGCAGGGTGAACGAGCCGGCGCCTTTCTTGCTGACCGAACCATGCACGGCGCCTTCCAGCGCGGACATCACGGCGCGGACGTCCTTGGCGGCAACACCGGTGGAGTCGACGATGTGCGCGATCAGTCCGGATTTGCTCAGTGCTTCCTTGATGGGTTTCGGGGCTGCCGGTTTCGCGGCGGTCTTGGGGGCGGCCTTTTTCTTGGCGGCTACTTTCTTCTTTGCCATGAGTGCTGATGTCCTCGTCGTGGATGGAATTCGTGTGGCCGATCTCGCCGGCACTCCAAATGTAGGACAACGCCATCGTCCCGCCAATAGCCAAATGGGCAAAACCACTGAAAAAAAGCGAAAAGAGACAACTTATTTTCGATCGGTGCGCTGGTGGGCGCGTTTTTCAGTTGGTTACGGCGACTTCCTGCGCGGCGACAGCAGGAACCAGCAGAGGATCACGAGTGCGGCGAAGAGGGTGTAGGCGGCGACGAAGGTCCACCACGGCGCCTGGAAGAAGATCAGCCGCGACAGCCAGTGCTCGATGAAGGATTCGGCATAGACATCCTGCCCGGCATGCTGGCGCAGCGCTTGTTCCCAGACCGTCAGCGGACAGAGTTGTCCCAGCCATGCCTGCACGGCGATGAACACCATCAGCAGCAGGTGAGAGATGCGGAATGCGAAGTTGCGGGTCCAGGCCCAGCGTCGCCACGCGCCGATGAGGATCGCGAATAGTCCGAAGACGACGAACAGGACGATGCCGACATGTAGGGCAAGGATGGTGTCGGCGAGCAGGCGTGCGGCAGATGAGGAAAGCAAATCCATGCCGCATCCTATGTGCTATCCAACGTTGGGCGCGGGAAACCTCAGAATGGGATGTCCTCGTCAGTGAAATCGTCACGCGGCGCAGGAGATCGGCGGGCAGGAGGCTTCGGTTTTTGTAGCGATAGGCTTGCTTTGTTTTTTAGCAACCAATCGAAACCAGTTTTGCTTATAGACACAGCCGGATAGCTATTGCCGTCGTAATCGCTAGAGGTGGTTCGGACTAATAGACCACTGTTGACTAACTGCTTTATTGCAATGGTTGCAGCAAGTTTTGTGAAGCCTGCCCTCTCCATATCGGATTTCAAAGACTCAATAGTGACAGAGCCCTCCTCATCATTTATTTCTTGGGCAACCGTGACGATTGCAGCTAACTCGTGTTGTTCGAGACCCTCTGTTATTTGAGTGGTTGCGACGGTCTGTCTTATGTCATCTAAGGTCTCTTGTTTTTCGAGAATTGCCTTAGCTCTCGCTGTAATTTTATTCTTCAGTTCTTCAAAATCCCTCGCTGATTCATTTGAATAACGAATTATCGAGCGATGCTGTACATCAAATGGAAATCCACCAGTTCGCTCATTGGAGCAAAGAAGAATTATTTCTTTCTTACTTGCTATCGCATAGCCGAGTTCAAACCACACGTTAGGATTATCGATAGTTATGTCAGCCAGACAGAGCCTTGAAGCCGATATTTTGCTTTCTATTTCATCGATCGGAATGGAGATGCCCGGATCTCGGTCTACTCTATACGGGTCGAGATCAGCATCCTTAAGGGCCGGGCTGTATGTATCCTCAAAGCGTTTATCGAACTTTCCTCCATCGAAAGGCTGGATGACAAAGCACTTATCCATTTGACACCGCTGACATTGAATTAGTCTTCATCATGCTTCGGCTTGTAAGCATCGACAAGTTTCTGCTGCACCTGCGCCGGCACCGGCTCGTAATGACTGAAATCCAGTGAATACCGCCCGCGTCCAGCGGTCACGGATTTCAACTCCGCCGCATACCCTTCCAGTTCCGACAACGGCACCTGCGCCTTCACCACGATCTCGCCACCGCGCACCGAGTCGGTGCCATTGATACGAGCGCGTTTGCTGGCGAGGCCGCCGCTGATGTCGCCCATATGCTGCTCGGGTGCGTTGACTTCCAGATCGACGATCGGCTCCAGCACGCGCGGCTCGGCCTTGCCGATCGCATCGAGGAACGCCTTCTTGCCGGCGGCGACGAACGCGATTTCCTTGCTGTCCACGGCGTGGTGTTTGCCGTCATAGACGATGACGCGCACGTCCTGCATCGGATAGCCGGAGATCGCGCCGCCGCTCAGCACCTGGCGCACGCCTTTCTCCACGGCTGGCAGGAATTGCCCCGGAATCGTGCCGCCCTTGACCTGATCGACGAACTCGAAGCCGCCACCGCGCGGCAACGGTTCGATCCGCAAGAACACCTCACCGAACTGACCCGCACCGCCGGTCTGCTTCTTGTGCCGATGATGTCCCTCGGCCTTCGCGCTGACGGTTTCGCGATAGGCGATGCGCGGCGGGCGCGAGGTTACTTCGACACCATATTTTTCCTGCAGCCGCTGCAGGTTGACCCGCAGGTGAAGGTCCGACAAGCCGCGAATCACCGTCTCGTTGGTTTCGGTTTCATGCTCGACGTGGAAGCACGGATCTTCCTCGGCCAGCTTGTGTAGGGCGGTGGCCAGTTTCTGTTCCTGGCCCTTGCGCGCGGCATCGATGGCGAGGCCGAACATCGGCTTCGGGAAGTCCAGCGGAGCCAGATGGATCTGGTCCTCGTCGTGGCTGTCGTGCAGCACCGCATCGAAATGCAGCTCGTCGATCTTGGCGACTGCGGCGATGTCGCCGGGAATCGCCTGCGTGATTTCGACGTGGTCCTTGCCCTTGAGCTTGAACAGATGCGCGACCTTGAAAGGCTTCTTGCCGTCGTCGACGAACAGTTGCGTGTCCTTCTTCACCGTGCCTTGGTAGACGCGGAAGATGCCCAGCTTGCCGACGAAGGGATCGTTGACGATCTTGAACACGTCGGCGATGACGTGTGCGTTCGGATCGGGTTTGGCTTCCATCGGTGCGGCGTTGTCGCCGATGCCCTTGACGAACGGCGGCGCATTGCCTTCGCCCGGATGCGGGAACAGCTTCTCGGCGATGTCCAGCAATTCGCGCACGCCTGCGCCGCTGCGCGCGGAGACGAAACACACCGGTACCAGATGGCCTTCGCGCAGGCATTGTTCGAAGGCGTCGTGCAGTTCCTGGCCCTGCAGGCCGGACTCACCATGGTCGAGATACCGGTCCATCACCGTCTCGTTGATCTCGACCACCTGGTCGATGATTTTTTGGTGCCAGCCAGCAACCGGGCCGAGGTTGCTGTCGCCAGTGGATTGCCAGAAGCAGTCGACCACGCGCTTGCCGCCATCGGCCGGAAGGTTGAGCGGCAGCACCTCGGTGCCAAAAGTTTCGCGCAGGCCGTCGAGCAGGGCGCCCAGCTTGGCGCCAGGGTGGTCGATCTTGTTGATGACGATGACGCGGCACAAGTTGCGCACCTTGGCGTGTTCCATCATCCGCCGCGTGCCATAGCCGATGCCCGTATCCGCATCGACCACGATCGCGACGGTTTCAACGGCGGCCAGCGCGGACAACGTCGGCCCGCGGAAATCCGGATAGCCGGGCGTGTCGATCAGGTTGACGTGGATCAGTGGTTGGCCAGACGCGGCGTGGTCGATGCTGGCGATGGCGGCATCGATGGAATGGCCGCGTTCCTTTTCCATCGCGTCGAAATCGGACACGGTGCTGCCGCGCTCGATGGTGCCTGCCGTCTGGATTGCGCCGCCGGCATGCAGCAGGGCTTCGAAGAGCGTGGTTTTGCCGGCGCCAGGGTGGCCTGCGAGGGCCACGTTGCGGATTTGTTCGGTGCTGTACGACATGAGGTCGTTGCTCCCTGTTTTTTTGAGAAGTCCGGCCATGGATGGCCGGGCTCTGCGGAGGGACCCGCATAACGTACGTCATGGTCGGCGATGCGGAGCGCGGGCTGATCGCGGAGTGGATGAGGCAGGCGAACGCGCGTCGGTCATGGCGGGAGACCACGATAGCGCGTGCCGAAACGCAGCGTCCCGTTGCAGCGCAGCAAAGCCGACGCCCGCGTAACACCCGGCCCTCTAGGCTTGGCCGATCCATCGCAACCACCAACGGAGAACACCATGGGTATTTCCCGCCACGCCACCGCGCATTGGGAAGGCGACCTCAAGAGCGGCAGCGGCAAGCTCAGCACGCCCACTAGTGGGTTGATGACGGATACGCCGTACGGCTTCAACAGCCGCTTCGGCGACCAGAAAGGCACCAATCCCGAGGAATTGATCGCGGCCGCGCATGCGGGCTGCTTCACGATGGCGTTGTCGAACAAGCTCAGCGAAGCGGGATTCCCGCCGAAGTCGCTGGACACGCGCGCCGAGGTCGATCTGTCGCTGGAAGGCGGGCCGACGTTGAGTGCGATCCGGTTGAAGTTGAAAGCTTCGGTGCCGGGTATTGATGAAGCCAGGTTCCGCGCGGTGGCCGAAGACGCCAAGCAGAACTGTCCGGTGTCGAAGGCGTTGAGCGCGGTGCCGATCACTTTGGAAGCGGAGTTGGTTGCCGGGTAGGAGTGTTGGAGAGATCAAGGAATAGCTAATCGCAATAAGATAAGAAAGGTGTGATCAATCCTGTCGTCATCCCAGCGCAAGCTGGAAGCGCTTTTCAACAGCGAAGCTGGTCATCCACTTTGATCTTGTTCCGGATCGTCGTTCCCGCTTCGAGAATGACATGCAAAATTACGGCCCAGCTTTAATCACATTCGCGTGTTCCGCTCATTCTGAGCTTGTCGAAGTACCGCTTTTTTAGTTGGAACGCTTAGAAAGCTTTCGCCCTTCGGGCGAGTAACTTTCTTTGCGGGCACACTGCGTGCGCAGCACGCGAACAGCGAAGCTGGCCCGAAGGGCGAGCGCTTGCGCGAGTCAAGAAAGTCATCAAAGAAATGCCTTCCCCGATCAAAGCGTCAAAGTGATTTCATTGCAGAGGGTATTTTTCGACTCGCCATCCATGGCTCGGTCGAAAAACGGCGCACATCCATGTACGCCGCCCTACGGGTCTCCTTGCTATCCCCTCTCCGCTTCGCAAGCCGTGGAATTTGTAGGAGCGCACCTGGGCGCGATGGGGCCTTGCCGGTAACGCCTCATCGCGCCCAGG
>JAJAYW010000010.1 GCA_026786005.1 Lysobacter sp.
CGCCTGGTCGGTTTCGTGGAATCAATCTCGGTGGCGCAGACGCTCGCGGCGAAGCGTCGGCAGCGCATCGACTCCAACCAGGAGTTGCTGGGACTAGGCGCAGCCAATCTCGCTGCGGCAGTGACTGGAGGCTTTCCGGTGACCGGCGGCTTCGCGCGTTCTGTCGTCAACTTCGATGCCGGCGCGCAGACACCGCTGGCCGGCGTGTTCACGGCGGCCGGTATCGCGGCCGTCGCCCTGTTCTTCACTCCGCTGTTCAAGAATCTGCCGCAGGCGGTACTGGCAGCGACCATCATTGTCGCCGTCCTGTCGCTGGTGGACCTGCCGGCGTTGAAACGGACCTGGGGTTATTCCAGAAGCGACTTCTCGGCGATGGCGGTGACGATCGCGACGGTGCTGCTGGTCGGGGTCGAGGCGGGCATCGTCGCAGGCGTCTGCCTCTCGCTGCTGCTCTATCTGTGGCGTACCAGTCGGCCGCACATGGCCATCGTCGGCCAGGTGCCGGGTTCGGAGCATTTCCGCAACATCGAACGCTTCAGGGTGGTGACGAGTCCGCATGTGCTTTCGGTACGCGTTGACCAGAGTCTCTACTTCGCCAACGCCCGCTATCTCGAGGACCGCATCTACGACCTCGTCGCCAGCCATCCCGAGGTGCGGGACGTGGTGCTGATGTGTCCGGCCGTGAACCTGATCGATGCCAGTGCGCTGGAAAGCCTGGAAGCGATCGTGCATCGGCTGAAGGCGGCAGGCGTGACTTTTCATCTCTCGGAAGTGAAAGGCCCGGTCATGGATCGCCTGCAGCGCTCGGACTTCTTCGAACACCTGACGGGCCGCGTCTTCCTGAGCCAGCACCAGGCTATGTCGACGCTGGACGCGGAGACGACCGGGAAAGCGGATCGGGGATCGAACGATACCGCTATCGCGATCGCCGCCGCGGCTGCCATTCCCCAACTGAAACCTATAGAAGGACGGCTGCAATGACCCAGATCTACTCGGTTGTCGATGACCTTTACAGCGGCGGCCAGCCGTCCGAATCCGAGTTGGCGGTGCTGGCGCGCAAGGGCGTGCGCACAATCATCAACTTGCGACATCCGTCCGAAGCGACCGACTTCGATGAAGCGACTGCCGTTGCCGCGGCAGGTATGCGCTATGTCGCAATCCCCATTGCAGGCAGCCAGGACCTGACACGCGAGACGGTCGCGCGTTTCAGCCAAGAACTTGCAAAGGCGCAAGCGTGCGGTCCAGTGCTGGTCCATTGCGCGAGTGCGAACCGCGTAGGCGCGCTGATCGCGCTGGAGCAGGCTTGGGTGCAGGGCCAGGATTCGGACGGTGCGCTGGCGGCGGGACGTGCCGCAGGACTGGCCGGACTGGAGCAGGCAGTGATCGCGTGCCTTGGCCGCAGCGGCCGCGAACGAGACAGATGAAATGCCTGCGACGCCTACCAATCCGCACGTCTGGCGGGTCGGCAAGGACAAGTTCGCGTGGGTGGTCAGTCTGGTCACGCTTGCCGATGTGGATGTCGAATATTTTCGCAAGGCTCTAAGCATCCACGAGGAACTGGTTCACGCGACGGTGGAAGTGCAACGGGTCCCGCATCCGTTGGTGGAGCCGCTGGCGTGACGCACGACTATTGCTCTTGAGCCAAGACCCGTCCGCGCGAGTACCGCGTGCCTTGCGGTTGTGGGGGGGCAATGACCTCGCGTACCCTGACGACGATGCCCTTGTTTGCTACTCGACTGTCCACCCTCCTGCGCGCCAGCTTGCTGGCGCTTCTGGTGCTGGGCCTCGCGGTCAATCCGGCCTTGGCGTTTGTCGGTGAACTGCACGGAGCCGACCATGCGCTGGTGGCCAAGGCAGACGGACACCACCACGATGAAGCTGGCTTCCACGACGACGCGCCCGACACAGACCACACCGAGGGCGCCCATGGCTTGTTGCATCAGTCCAGCGGCGGCGGGGCATTTTCCGATAGCGTGGCCGTGATCACGTTGCCTGCAGTCCCCTACGAACACGTCGTGATCGCGCTGCCGACGCCATTGCCGGTACCGCTGCAGCACCTCACCGGACCGTTCCGACCTCCGATCGCTTGACGTATTGAGGCTGCCATTGGCGGCCTGCATGCGTTTCCTGTCGATCATCCGGAGGTTGTTCCGTGAATTTGCGTTTTCTGTTGCTTCTGGCGTTTGCCGGAGCCTGCGGTGCTGTCCCGACCGGGCAGGCCGCTGAACCCTTGCGCCTGGAAGAGGCCGTCGCTCGCAGCCTGGCCTCGAGTCCATCCCTTGCTGCCGAAGCGGCCGAACTGCGCGCCGCGCAAGCCCGCGCCGAGCGCGAGGGCCTCGCCACCCCCTACACAGTCGGTGGCGATCTCGAGAACGTCGGCGGTACCGGCGCGTTGAGTGGCGTGCGCTCGGCTGAAACCACGCTACGTTTGGGGCGAGTCATAGAGCTGGGCGGCAAGCGTGCAGCCCGGCAAGCCTTGGGGGCTGCCGAGGTCAATCGGCAGCGCAACGTCGCCGATACCGCACGGCTCGACATCGCCAGCCGTACCACAGCGCGGTTCATCGAGGTGGCCGTCGACCAGCAGCGGCTGGAGTTCGCGCGCGAGCAGGTGAAGCTGGCCGATCGCACCCGCCGCGAGGTCGCGGCCTGGGTCGCGGCCGCACGCAACCCGGAGTCCGACCTGCGTGCCGCGGAGATCGTGGTGGCCGAAGCGGAGCTGGAGCGCGAACACGCCGAGCACGAACTGGCGAGCGCGCGCATGACGCTGGCGGCGAGCTGGGGTTCGTTCGAGCCGGACTTTGCAGCGGTGGTCGGCGACTTGCGGGAACTACCCGCGGTTGAATCGTTTGAAGCACTCGCAGCGCGCCTGCCGATGACACCAGCGCAGCGCAATACATTGCTTGAGTCCGAAGCGATCATGGCCAGACGCCGCGTCGCAGTCGCCAGCGCCAGGCCTGATGTCACCGTCAGCCTGGGCGTGCGGCGTCTGGAAGCGCTGGACGATCAGGGCGTGGTGATGTCGGTCTCGGTGCCACTGGGCAGCAGGCCGCGTGCGTCGCTGGCCATCGCCGAAGCCGATGCGCAACTGGCGGCGCTCGACGCACGCCGGGATGCGCGGCGCGCCGAGAGCCATCAGGACCTGTTCGAGAAGTACCAGGAGCTGATCCACGCACGCACCGAGTACACCGCGCTGCGCACGCGGATGCTGCCCAAGGCCGAGCAGGCGCTTGCCTTCACCCGTCGCGGGTTCGAGGCCGGCCGGTTCTCGTTTGTCTCGCTCACGCAAGCGCAACGCACGCTGTTCGACCTGCGCGAGCGCAGCGTCGAGGCCGCCGCGCGCTACCACACCCTCTTGGTCGAGGTTGAACGCCTCACCACCGTCTCCGCGGATGCCACGCCATGATGTTTCGTACCGTCCATACCACTGCACTCGTCCTTCTCCTCACGGCTTGTGGCGCCGCCGATATTGCGCAAGAAAGTGCAGAGGGCCATGAAGCGGCCGCCGCCGAATACGAGCGCGGCCCGCGCCGCGGCCGCATGTTGCGCGATGGCAGGTTCGCGCTTGAAGTCACCATCTTCGAGACCGGCGTGCCGCCGCAGTATCGGTTGTATGCCTACCAGGACGACAAGCCGCTGAAGCCGGCCAAGGTCAACGCGACCATCGAATTGAAGCGCCTCGATGGCGAAGTCAATCGCTTCACCTTCAAGCCCGATAACGACTTTCTGGTGGGCAGCGGCACCGTGGTCGAGCCGCATTCGTTCGACGTCGAGGTCAACGCCACGCACGCCGGCAAATCGCACGAGTGGACGTTCGCCTCGTACGAAGGCCGCACCACGATCCCTGCCGCGGCCGCGAGTGGGGCAGGCGTCAAGGTCGAAGTCGCCGGTCCCGCGCTGATCCGAGACACGGTGCGCGTGATGGGCAACGTCGCGCTTGATGACAACCGCCACGCCGAGATCAAGGCGCGTTTTCCCGGCATCGTGCGCGCGGTGCCGGTGCAGCAGGGCCAGCGCGTGCGCCGTGGGCAGACACTGGTGGTGGTCGAGGGCAACGAGAGCATGCGCAGCTATCCGGTGCCCGCGCCGTTCGACGGCGTGGTGCTGGTGCGCAACACCAACGTCGGCGATGTCGCCGGCGACAACACGCTGGTCGAGATGGCCGACCTGTCGGAGGTGTGGGTGGAGCTGCATGCGATTGGCAACAATGCGTCGCGTCTTGCCGCTGGTCAGCCGGTGCATATCAAGGCCGCGACCGGCGACGCCGAGGAAGACACGGTCATCGATACCTTGCTGCCGCTGGCCACGCGCGGTCAGAGCGTGGTGGCGCGCGCCAGCATTCCCAACTCCAGCGGTCGTTGGCGTCCAGGCATGACGGTTTCCGCCGAGGTCACCGTCGCGTCGCGCGACGTGCCACTCGCCGTCAAGGAATCCGGGCTGCAGCGCTTTCGCGATTTCACCGTGGTATTTGCGCAGGTCGGCGAGACCTACGAGGTGCGGATGCTGGAACTCGGCGTTCGCGACGGCGACAAGGTCGAGGTGCTCGGCGGGCTCAAACCCGGCACGCGCTACGTCGCCGAACAGAGCTTTCTGATCAAGGCCGATATCGAAAAATCCGGTGCCAGCCACGACCACTGAGGGTGAGGAGGGCCGTTTGCGAGTCGAGGTCGCATGCGACCTCGGTGGCTCGCAGCCCGACGAACGCCATCGCGCGATGCACGATGGCTTGACATGAGGAAACACCATGCTCGAACGAATTATCCGCGCGTCCATAACGCATCGCTGGCTGGTCATCCTGCTGGTGCTCGCCTTTGCTGGGCTGGGCCTCTGGAACTACGGCCGCCTGCCCATCGACGCCGTGCCCGACATCACCAATGTCCAGGTGCAGATCAACACCGAGGCCCCGGGTTACTCGCCATTGGAAGCCGAACAGCGCGTGACCTTCCCGGTCGAAACTGCGCTCGCAGGATTGGCGCGCCTGGAATACACCCGCTCGATTTCGCGCTATGGACTGTCGCAAGTGACCGTGGTGTTCGAGGACGGTACCGACATCTACTTCGCACGCCAGCAAGTCGCCGAACGGTTGCAGCAGGCGGCATCACAGTTGCCGGTCGGCATCGAGCCGAGCCTCGGCCCGGTAGCGACGGGGCTGGGCGAAATCTTCATGTACACGGTCGAGGCCGAGGGCGGCGCGACAACAGCGGAAGGCGACGAATGGTCGCCGACTGCATTGCGCACGCTGCAGGATTGGGTGGTGCGGCCACAGTTGCGGCATCTCAAGGGCGTGACCGAGGTCAACACCGTTGGCGGATACACCCGCCAGTTCCACATCACACCTGACCCGGCCAAGCTGCTCGCTTACGGCCTGACTTTGCGTGACCTGCTTGATGCCGTGGCGCGCAACAATGCCAGCGTCGGCGCCGGTTACATCGAACGCTCCGGCGAGCAATACCTGATCCGCGTGCCCGGCCAGGTTGCGGACGCCGAAGGCCTGCGGCAGATCGTGGTCGCCACGCGCGATGGTTTGCCTCTACGCATCAGCGACGTGGCGGAAATCGGCGAAGGCAGAGAACTGCGCACTGGCGCGGCGACCCGCGACGGTCACGAAGTGGTGCTCGGCACGGTCTTCATGCTGGTCGGCGAAAACAGCCGCGCAGTCGCACAGCGGGCCGGCGAAAAGCTCAAGGAGATCGACGCCACCTTGCCGGACGGCGTCACCGCCCGCGCCGTCTACGACCGCACGGAACTGGTCGACCGTACCATCGCCACGGTGCAGAAGAACCTGCTCGAAGGCGCGCTGCTGGTGATCGCGGTGCTGTTCCTGCTGCTTGGCAACCTGCGCGCGGCGCTGATTACCGCCGCGGTGATTCCGTTGACCATGTTGATGACCATCAGCGGCATGGTGCAGAACCGCGTCTCGGCAAACCTGATGAGCCTTGGCGCGCTGGATTTCGGATTGATCGTCGATGGCGCCGTGATCATCGTCGAGAACTGCCTGCGTCGCTTCGGCGAGCGACAGCACGCGCTCGGGCGACTGCTGACCCGCGACGAACGCTTCGAGCTGGCGGCCACGGCCAGCACCGAAGTGATCAAACCCAGCCTGTTCGGGTTGTTCATCATCGCCGCGGTGTACCTGCCGATCTTTGCGCTCACCGGTGTCGAAGGAAAGATGTTCCATCCCATGGCCTTCACCGTGGTGATCGCATTGACCGCGGCGATGGCCTTGTCCCTGACCTTTGTGCCGGCGGCGGTGGCGCAGTTCGTCACCGGCAAGGTCGCGGAAAAAGAAACACGGGTGATGCGCACCCTCAACCGGATCTATGCACCCTTGCTGCGCAAGGCGCTGGCGATGCGGACCGTGGTGGTCGCGGGCGCGGCGGTCTTGACCGTGCTGACCGGCCTGCTGGCCACGCGCCTCGGGACCGAATTCATCCCCAATCTCGACGAAGGCGACATCGCACTGCATGCGTTGCGTATCCCCGGCACCAGCCTGACCCAGGCCATCGGCATGCAGGAGCAGCTGGAGGCGCGGATCAAGCAGTTCCCGGAAGTCGATCTGGTCGTCGGCAAGCTCGGTACCGCCGAAGTCGCCACCGATCCGATGCCGCCGTCGGTGGCTGACACCTTCATCATGCTCAAGGATCGCGCCGATTGGCCCAACCCGCGCAAGACGAAAGACGAGCTGGTCGCGGAACTGGATACGGCCGTTCGCGCCATTCCCGGCAACAACTACGAGTTCACCCAGCCCGTGCAGATGCGCATGAACGAGCTCATCGCCGGCGTGCGCGCGGAGGTCGCGATCAAGCTCTACGGCGATGACATGGAACAGTTGGCCGAGGTGGGCCGTCAGATTGAAACCGTTGCCACGGGAATCGATGGCGCGGCAGACGTGAAGCTCGAGCAGGTGACCGGCTTGCCATTGATGACGATCACGCCGGACCGGGCCGCGCTGGCACGCTACGGACTGTCCGTCGGCGACGTACAAGACACAGTCTCCATCGCGCTCGGCGGCGCCACCGCCGGTCAGCTGTTCGAGGGCGACCGCCGTTTCGACATCGTCGTGCGCTTGCCGGAAGCCCAGCGGCAGGATCCGAATGCGCTTGCGTCACTTCCGATCCCGCTACCCGCTGCTGACGAAGTAGGCGAGGAGGGCATGCCCGCGTCGCCATCCCATATTCCGCTGGGGGAAGTGGCGCAAATCGAAGTGGCCTTGGGACCGAACCAGATCAGCCGCGAGAACGGCAAACGCCGCGTGGTGATCACCGCCAACGTGCGCGGCCGTGACCTGGGTTCGTACGTCGAGGAACTGCGGGAACGGGTCGGCGCCGATATCGAATTGCCCGCAGGCACCTGGGTGGAATACGGCGGCACGTTCCAGCAGCTGATCTCGGCCGGCCAGCGTTTGTCGGTGGTGGTGCCGGTGGTGTTGGTCATGATCTTCGGCCTGCTATTTATGGCGTTCGGTTCGGCCAAGGACGCGGCGATCGTGTTCAGTGGCGTGCCGCTGGCGTTGACCGGCGGCGTGCTGGCGCTGTGGCTGCGTGGGATTCCGCTGTCGATCTCGGCCGGCGTCGGTTTTATCGCGCTGTCCGGCGTCGCGGTGCTCAACGGACTAGTGATGATCAGCTTTATCCGCAAGCTGCGTGACGATGGCGATCCGCTGGATAAGGCCGTCGTATATGGCGCACTCACACGCCTGCGACCGGTGCTGATGACCGCGCTGGTGGCCAGCCTGGGCTTCCTGCCCATGGCATTGAATGTCGGCACCGGCGCGGAAGTCCAACGGCCCCTGGCGACGGTCGTGATCGGCGGCATCGTCTCCTCGACGCTGCTCACGTTGCTGGTGCTGCCGGCGCTCTACCGTTGGCTGCACCGTGACAGCGAACCGCGCGAACAGGTGCTGCATGGCTGAGCAAGCGGACAGCAGGCGACCTCCATGCCTGAAAATGCGCCGGCCGGTGGGGATGCGGGAGGCCACCTATGCGCATCTGTGGGCCGCATGGTGCAGGGAGGAAAACTACCGCGAGGACATGCTGGCGGCTTTCGTTGGTCGGATCACTGGTCTGCTGTGATGTGTTGCCATCAAGGCTCGATGAATCAGCGAACGGGCATCAAATGAATGACCGGGTGATCATCGCCTTAGTTGGCGGGCTTGGGTATGGCATCGCCTTGCTAATTTCCACGAATAAGAAGGTCAATGAATTGGATCAAAAGATCGACTTGCTTCACGACCGAATCTATACGCTGATGAAAAGCCAAGGCGTATCCCCGTTCGACTGATCGAGCCGGCGGCGTCTGTGAAGGTACTGGCCAAGGCCGATGTCAGGAAGTTGCCGGCCCATGCCAGGCAGATGACGAGGACAAGCAGGAGGTCGCGCGGCGTCACGGGTGGCTTGCATCAGGCGCTGCAAACGGCAACGGCCGGCGAGTGTGGACCGGCGACGCGCACGCCGCGAGTGGCCGGTGGGAAGCTTGGTGCTAGGCTCGGCAGACCAGGCGGCACCAGCTGCCTGATGGGGGAGTGCAAGCCATGAAAATCATCCTGCTCGCGAGCGTCGTTGCCGCGTTCGCCGCGTCACCCGTTGCCCACAGCGGCAGCCAGAAATACGCCGCGCCGATCAATGTCACCAAGGACACCACCATCCAGGTGCGCGTCACGGGGAGCGCGCCGAGTCCCATCACCGAGACGCTGTACCGGGTCACGGTTGACTTCGATGGCGATGACATACCGTATGACGGCATCCTGCGCGTCGCCTGCCGTGACAAGGCCGTGGCGTTTGCTTCGTTCATGCACGTCGGCGGAGGCTTGGGCAGCGGAAAGCGAAGCGAATCGAACGAGATGCTGGACCTGATGAAGAAGCCATGGGACGCGAACACTCCGATCGTTGGGCGCGATGTCACGGTGATCGCGACGTGGAACACGTCGGCCGGCAAGACCATGGCGGCGGACACTTGGCAAACGGTCACCATCAAGACGACGCCGCAGCTGTTCTGCCCCTGACGGGTGCGATCAGGGTGCTGGGCGCCGCATGGGGCGCTCAGTACCGCAGGCCTAGGCTTCCATAAAGCTTGGCCAGCACCTACGCGGGACCGATCAGCAGGTACGTGAGGTCGGTGAGGAAGCTCGGCTTGCGTCCTTCGACTCGATGCCCGACGAACTGCGCGATCCACGCGATGACGAACACCACGATCGCGGCGACCAGCAGCACGCGCATGCCGAACACGACAGCGACCGCATGGGTCAGCACGCCCAGCAGCAAGAACACCACCACCATCCCGACCCCGAGTGGCCGCGACGCGCGTACGTAGAACGCGCCCGCCGCCGCCATCGCCAGACCGGCCCAGAGGCCGTCGCGAAACAGCGTGCCCGGCGTCGGGATGCAGCACAGCAGCGCGATCACGCTCCACAGGATCGCAGGCACCGCGACGACTACGCTATTTCGCAATAATTCCCAGATTTTCCGGCTGCACACCCAAACAAAAAAACCGCCCCTTTGACAGGGCGGTTTTCCGTACATTTTCCGTACTGGCGAATTAGCATTGTGCTGAAATATTGCTAAGTCGTTGATTTATATGGTGGGCGGTGCAGGGTTCGAACCTGCGACCCTCGCCGTGTGAAGGCGATGCTCTACCGCTGAGCTAACCGCCCGAAATAATCAAATTCGGGTGCCTAGTTTACGGGGATGGCCCTATCCAGACAAGAATTCCAGGCTTGCAGGCGATTGTTGCGACGCCCTTAATCGTCATCCCGCCTTCGCGGAAATGACAAGCCGTCAAACCGTAGCCCGGATAAGCGCAGCGCATCCGGGGCTCTTGGTGACGTGACGGAAATCCCCGGGTGCGGCCTGCGCCTTATCCGGGCTACGTAATCACGCCGCAATCGACGGGTGTCACCTGCATGGGGCGCCCCGAGGAAAACCCGCAAGACTTCGGCTCGGTGTTACTACTCCAGCTGCTCCTTGGCATAGGCCGCATCCAGCGCCTCCATCGCATCCACAGGCTTGAGATTCGCGGCCTTTTCATACGCCGTGGCCGCGGCATCCTCTTTCTTGTCGCCGTACAACAACATCAGCATGTTGCCGTGTTCGATATGGGCGATCGGAGAGTTCGGCGTCAGCTTCAGCGCGGTCTTGATGTGCGATTCGGCTTCCGCGGCTTTGGCGCCATAGGTCAACCCACCGATCATCGCGCCGATCTTGCCGATGATCTCGGCGTGGTACAGCGCCAATGCGGTGTGCGCTTCGGCGTGTTTGGGGTCGAGTTCCAGCGCGGCGTCGAG
>JAJAYW010000011.1 GCA_026786005.1 Lysobacter sp.
CGACATACGGCAGCGGCACGCCATGCACGCGCAACGTGTGCGCGAGCAAACCGAGTCCGCAGCCGAGATCGAGCAGCGCCGCACGGCTGCCGCGCAACGCATCGGCGACGCCGGCATACAGCGGATCGCTGCCGAGTTTGGCTTTGGCGTAGTGGTAGTGGAAACGGCTGGGCAGGTAGTGTTGGGCGACGGCGCGCGCGTCGTCGCGATCGAGTGCCTTCACGGGGCGGAGAGCAATTGCCGTGCGACTGGCAGCGCTTGCTGTGTCCATGCGGCGTACATCGCGGCGGAGGGATGCAGACCATCGTCGGCCGCCATCGATGCCTGGCCGCCACGCTCGCGGCTGACGGGCGTGATGTCGACGAAGGCCACGCCGCGTGCATTGCAGATCGCTTTCGCCGCCGCGTTGCAGGCATCGAGTTCGCGCGACACTTTGGCAAGATCGCGGCCGGACTTTGCCGCGGCTTGCTCGCCACCGAAGCGTGTCGCGCCCCAATCGGGAATGCTCAGCACCAGCACGCGATCCTCGTTGCCTCCGGCAAATCCGATCGCACGTTCGAGCAAGGCTGCGAAATCTTGGCGATAGTTTTCGACATCGCGTCCGCGGTACTGGTTGTTGACGCCGATCAGCAGGCTGACGAGGTCGTATTCGCCCAGTGGTTGCGCCGCATCGATGGCGGCATCGAGTTCGTCGGTGGTCCAGCCCGTCTTCGCGATGATGCGAGGGTCGGCCAGCGTGATTCCTTGCTCGCGCAAACCACGCGCCAGTTGCACCGGCCAGCGGTCGCCTTCGGCCACGCCTTCCCCAATCGTGTAGGAATCGCCCAACGCGAGATAACGATACATGCCACGGTTTCCTTGGGGCGCGTCGGCGATAGTGCTGCATGCGGGGAGCATGCCGGCAAATTCTGTCAGAAGCAGCGACTGGGGAAGGATCCGCTTTTGCTCGTCATTCCAGCGAAAGCTGGAACCCAGTTTGATTTTGCTCCTGGCTTTGAAAGCGAAAGTCAAAATCGATGACCAGCTTGCGCTGTTGAAAAACGCTTCCAGCTTGCGCTGGGATGCCGAGCGGGTTATCAGGCTTTCACTAGGCAACGGCCACCCGCCTGGTCGCGTTCGCATGCGCGCGTCGTGCCAACACGCGCTCGATTCGTGAGAACACTTCACGCATTTCATCCGGCTGCGGCAACAGCGTCACCCGGAAGTGATTGCGGTACGGCACATTGAAACTGGAACCCGGCACGATCAGCACGTCCTCGTTCTCCAGCATGTCCAGTGCAAACGCATGATCGTCGAAACCATGCGCGGCATCACCGACCACCGCGGGAAATCCGTACAGCGCGGCGACGGGTGTGACCAGTTCGAGGTGTTCGCTGGCGGCGCAGGCATCGATCAACGCGCGCCGCGTTTCATACAAACGACCTTCGGAGCGGCACAACGGTGTGATCGTGTCGGCGCCGTGCAGGGCGGCGTCGATCGCGAATTGTCCCGGCACGTTGGCGCACAGGCGCAGTGCGCCGAGCAGGTCCATGGCGTGGTGGTAGTCGCCGCTGGCCAGCGGATCGCCGGACAACACCGCCCAGCCCACGCGCCAGCCACAGGCGCGATGTACCTTCGACAATCCGCCGAATGACAAACACGGCAGGTCGCCGGCAAGCGGCGCCAAGGGTTCGAAGGTGGCGTCGTCGTACAGGATGCTGTCGTAGATCTCGTCGGCCATCAGCAGCAGGTGGTGCTTGGCGGCGATGGCGACAATGCGCTCGAGCAACGCGCGCGGATAGGTCGCGCCGGTCGGGTTGTTGGGGTTGATCAGCACGATGGCGCGGGTGCGGGAGGAGACCAGCGCTTCCATCTGGTCGGGGTCGGGCAGGAAGCCGTTCGCCGGTTCGCAGCGGTAATACACCGGGCGGCCATCGTTGAGGATGGTGGCGGCGCTCCACAACGGATAGTCAGGCGAAGGCAGCAACACTTCGTCGCCCGGATTGAGCAGCGCGCGCAGCGAGATGTCGATCAGTTCGCTGACGCCGTTGCCGATGAACACGCGCTCGGGCGAGGCGTTGGGCGTGCCGCGTTGTTTGTGGAAGGCGGCGATGGATTCGCGCGCCTGCGGCAGGCCCTGCTGGTGGGTATAGGGATCGGTGCTGGCGATGTGGTCGGCGATCGCGCGCTGCAGGTGTTCCGGCGCACGGAATCCGAAGGCGCCGGGATTGCCGATGTTGAGTTTGATCAGAGTGCGGCCCTGGCCTTCCAGCTCGCGCGCGCGGCGGGCGAGTTCACCGCGGATTTCGTAGCGGACTTCGGACAGGCGCTCGCGGGTCGGGAGATTAGGGATCGACATCGAAGGCGGGTGGGGGTGGAGTGGTGGGCAAGCCTAGCGGAAACGGTGCCGGCCTTCAGCTTTTGCGACATCTCCAAGCTTGTGGCAATGGCTCCCTCCCCTGCGAAGGCAGGGAGGGTAGGGGTAGGGTTGCGTCAGATGGCATTGCGACATCCGAAGAGCAAGCTTCGAGAACTTGATGAGTTGCGTTGTTGAAGAACTTGACCAGCCTCTCTGTTAAAGAGCATTGACCAGCTGCGCTGTTGAGAAGCTTGACCAGCTGCGCTGTTGAAGAGCGTTTCGCGCTTCGCGCGAGTTCATTTCTTTTGAGGGGCGCAAAAGAAACGAACCAAAGAAAACGCCTTCCCCGAGGTGGTGCACAGCCAAGTATTTCGTTGCTACGAGGATTTTCCGACTCGGCATCCTGCCTCGGTCGGCAGACGTTATACAAACGCAGGGCGTGCATCCATGCACGCCGCCCTCCGGGTCTCCGTGTTTCGCGATGACCGTGTCCACCTGACGTGCAGGTGGTCGTCCGGCGAAAGCCGGGACCCAACTGAGAGAGCCGGGTCTGGAGCTGGACAACGGGTTCGCCGGGATGACGGCTTTTCAAATCCTTCCGGATCATCGCCAAGAAGGCCCGGCGCTAGAATGCCGCCAATGCAAATGCACACCACCCCATGACCCCGCTGCGCGCGATCGGTTGGCCCTATGAAGGTCCGCCCGACGATCCGAAATGGCGCGAGTTGATGGCGATGCATCCACAGGCGCAGCTCGCGCGCGTCATCGAGCAGCATCGCTCCGGCTATGTGATGGCCGATACGCCCGATACCAGCTTCAAGGCCGAGTCCCTGCCCGACTGGCAGCGCCCGCGTTTTCCCGCGCAGGATCGCGCCGCGGTCGGCGATTGGGTGCTGGTGGAAGGCGTGCCGGGCGAAGAGCGGCGCATCGTGGCGTTGTTGCCACGGCACAGCGCGATCAAGCGCGGCGCGGCGGGCGAGCATTACAAGCAGCAGGTCATCGCGGCCAACATCGACACCGTGTTCGTGGTCTGCGGGCTGGATGCTGATTTCAATCCGCGCCGCATCGAACGCTACCTGCTGCTGGTGCGCAGCGGCGGCAGCGAACCGGTGGTGGTGCTGACCAAGGCCGACAAGGCCGTTGCCGAAAACCCCGATGCAGTCGCCGACGCCATCGCTGGCTTGGCGGAACTGGAGGCGCAGGACATCGCGGTACGGGCGGTCAACGCCAAGGATCACGACAGCGTTTCGGTCCTGCACGCCTGGCTGCAGGCCGGACGCACCGCGGTGCTGGTGGGCTCGTCGGGCGCGGGCAAATCCACATTGACCAACACGCTGCTGGGCAGCGACCGGATGAAGACCGCGGACGTGCGTGAATCCGATTCACGCGGCCGCCACACGACGACCCATCGCGCCTTGATCCCGTTGCCGTCGGGTGCATGCCTGATCGATACGCCGGGCATGCGCGAACTCAAGCCGACCGGGGAGGAAGATCTCGGCGAAGGCGGATTCGCCGACATCGAGGCGCTCGCCGGCAACTGCAAGTTCAACGACTGCGCGCACGAGCGCGAACCCGGTTGCGCGGTGCGCGCGGCGATCGAAGCGGGCAAGCTCGATCGCGACCGGTATGGGAATTATCTGAAGCTGCGCGACGAAGTCGCCGGCGCCGCCGACAAACTCGCCACGCGCCTGGCGCAGAAAAGCGAAGCGCGCGTCATCGGCAAGGCCCTCAACAAACGGCTTGATGACAAATACGGGCGGCATTGAGCTATCCGTCGCGGGTGCTGTTGTCATTCTTTGATCCCGCCTTTGTAGGAGCGGGCCACGGGCCGGGGGGGGGGGTTACCGTGTGGCAGTAAAACGGAACAAGCGCG
>JAJAYW010000012.1 GCA_026786005.1 Lysobacter sp.
CCCATGGGGCGCTGCTACGGGTAGGATGACTTCGCATCAGCCACGGAGTCGAGCATGACGGTCAACATCGGGATTTCGCGGGAAACCGCCGACGGCGAACGCCGAGTCGCCATCGTCCCCGAAACCTGCAAGAAGCTGATCGCTGCCGGTGCACGGGTACTGGTCGAACGCGGTCTTGGCAGTGGCGCGCATTTTCCTGATCAGGCGTATGCGGATGCGGGCGCCACCGTGGTCGATGACGCGGCTGCGGCCATTGGCGATGCGGACTTGGTGCTGTGCGTGCAGGCACCGGACGTGGCGACCATCGCGATGATGAAATCCGGCGCCGCGCTGGTGGGCATCTTGCAGCCGCAAGCCGACAATGCGCGCGCCGAAGCATTGCAGGCGCACGGCATCATTGTCTTCCCGCTGGAAAAATTGCCGCGCACCACCCGCGCGCAGGCGATGGATGTGCTTAGCTCGCAAGCCGGCATGGCCGGTTACAAGGCAGTACTGATCGCCGCGCAACTGGCGCCCCGCTTTTTTCCCATGCTGACCACGGCCGCCGGCACGATCCGGCCATCGAAAGTGCTGATCATCGGCGCGGGCGTCGCCGGATTGCAGGCGGTGGCGACGGCGAAACGCCTTGGCGCGCAGGTTGAAGGTTTCGATGTGCGTCCGGAAGTGAAGGAACAGATTGAATCGCTGGGTGGCAAGTTCCTGGATCTCGGCGTCAGCGCGGCGGGCGAGGGCGGCTACGCGCGCCAGCTCACCGACGACGAACGTGCCGAACAGCAACGTCGTCTTGGCGAACACATCCGCAACATCGATGTGATCGTGTGCACGGCGGCGGTACCCGGACGGTCGGCGCCGAAGATCATCAGTGCGGCGATGGTGTCGGGCATGAAGCCGGGCAGCGTGATCGTGGATCTCGCCGCGGAAACCGGTGGCAACTGCGAACTCACGCAGCCAGGCAAGAACATCGAAATCGGCGGTGTGACGGTCGCCGGCCCGCTGAACCTGGCCAGCAGCGGCGCGCTGCACGCGAGCGAGATGTATGCGCGCAATGTCTTCAACTTCGTGTCTCTGTTCGTCAAGGACGGCGCGATGACGTTCGACTGGAACGACGAGCTGCTGGCGAAGACTGTGTGGCCGGAGCGGTCGGCTGCCTAGTCGAATAAACGTAGCCCGGATAAGCGCAGCGCATCCGGGGCTCTTCATGACGTCATGAAGAGCCCCGGGTGCGGCCTTCGGCCTCACCCGGGCTACACAGTCGGTGGCGATGTTTGCTTGCAGTAAAGGGTAGGTCGACTACCGGCCGGCCGGCCGATTCGCCTCGATCCACTTCCTGCGCTCGTCCGGCGTCATCTTCTGCCAACGTTCGCGCAAGGCACGACGCTCGGCCTCCGGCAGGCTGCGCATCGTCTCGAACATCGCCCGTGCCTGTTCGCGCTTTTCCGGATTCATCCGCTCGAAGCGTTGCATGCCGCGATGCGCACGGGTGCGCTGTTGCGGCGACATTGCCTTCCAGCGCCGGGCATGTTCCAGCATCTGTCCACGTTCACCGGGCGCACCATTCCAGCGCTCGCGAATCGGCGCGGTCAGCTCATCGCGTTGTGCCTGCGAGAGTTGCTCCCATGCGGGCATGGCGGCAGGCGGCGGCGTCTGCGCCCGCGCGAACGAAGTCGTGCAGATCAGCAGGACAATTGCGTACGGCAGGTGGAGTCGTTTCATCGTCATCACTCCGTGGCCATCAGCTGCGCATCGGACGATGCCAGCCAGACATAGAAATCGGGGTCCTGGTCGAGTGCAGTCACGAGCGGCAGATCATCAGCAACCGTCGCAAGCATGTCGCTGGCCGCCTGCGGAGCGGGTTGCGCGTCATCGATCTGCAAGCCTTGATTGAAATTCAAGCCCAGCGTGATCGCGAACACGACCGCCGCAAGACCGCCGAACGCCGCACCCAGCGGCCAACCGCGCACCGGCATCGACTCGCCACGGGCCGCCGCATGCCGGTTCGCACGCAATCGCGAGCGCGTCGCGGGCGAGACGTGTTGCACTGCTTCACGGTAGCGATCGCGCATTGCGCGATCGAAGGTATCGTCGGAATTGAATTTGCTCATCGCCAGTCTTCCAGTTGCTTTTGCAGCGCATCGCGTGCGCGTGAGAGGTGGGTCTTGACCGAACCTTCGCTGCAGCCCATGGCGCGCGCGGTGTCTGCAACATCGAGTTCTTCCAGCACGCGCAGCGAGAACGCCTCGCGTTGCCGTCTTGGCAGCGTCTGCAGCGCGACTGCGAACTTGCCGTAGGCCTCGCGGCCTTCATGCGTCCGCGCCGGATCCGGTGCACCGTCGGCCCAGTCGATAGTGTCTTCCCGGCCGTCCGTATCAGCCTTCAAACCGTCGAAGGACAACCAGCGCAGGCGGAACGTCCTGCGTCGCTGGGTATCAACGATGCGGCTGCGCAGGATGCTCCAGAACAACGGCGTCCATTCCAATGCCGGCCGTTCGCGATAGGCCAACATCTTCATCATCGCGTCCTGTACCGCGTCGAGGGCATCGTCGCGGCTGCGTAATCCCAGTTCGGCAAAACGGAATGCACGGGTGCCGATAACGGCCAGGAACGCATCCAGCGTCGCTGCGGGGGCAACGAACGGCGTGACAGGTTCCGGGCCGGCATCGAGATTCACCGCTACAGCTTAATGCCTGCGATCAAAGCGGCGATCGATGCGTTCGCCACGGCGATCCAGGCGATTGTCGACGCGATCACCGCGGCGATCGAGACGGTTCTCGATGTGGTCGCCGCGGTTGTCGAGACGATTGGCGCGGCGTTCGTGGCCGTTGTCCTCTGCGCGTTCGGCGCGACGGTCGAGGCGCTCGTCGATGCGGTCACCGCGATTGTCGAGGCGATTGTCGGTGCGGTCGCCACGTTGGTCGAATCGACGTTCGGCGCGGTCGCCGAAATCGCCGGCGCTGGCAGCGCCCGCGAGCAACAACAGTGGAATGGTCAGCAGCATGGATTTCATTGCATGTCCTTTGATTTTAGGTCGGAAGGTTGCAGGCCTGCACGTGAGCAAACGCCTCTACCCCATGCCGGTTGACAGGGCCGCGGCTCAATTCAGGGGCGGTTATGATGCGGATGAGGCTTTGGGAAGGAGTAGACGGATGAGCGATGGTTTCGTGGCGCTGTATATCTTCATGCTGGCGGCGATCGCCGGCCACGTGATCATTTCGCGGGTGCCGGTGATCCTGCACACGCCGCTGATGTCTGGCTCCAACTTCATCCACGGCATCGTGCTGATCGGCGCGATGGTGGTGCTGGGGCACGCCGATACCACGCTGGAGAAAGTCATCGGCTTCATCGCGGTGCTGCTGGGCGCGGGCAATGCCGCCGGTGGATACGTGGTGACCGAACGGATGCTGGACATGTTCAAGTCGTCGAAGAAACCTGTCGCAAATCCTGTCGCAACTCAGCAGGAGCCGAAGGCATGATGTGGCTGCCGCTGCTGGTGAAGGCGAGTTATTTCGTCGCTGCGACCTTGTTCCTGCTCGGCCTGCAACGCATGGCATCGCCGAAGACGGCGCGCTCGGGCATCCAGTGGGCCGGCGCCGGCATGTTGATTGCGACCGTCGCGACATTTCTGCTGCCTGGTTTGCACAACCTGCCGCTGATCGCGACCGCGCTGGTCATCGGCACAGCAGCCGCATGGATTTCAGGCAAGAAAGTCGCAATCACCGACATGCCGCAGATGGTGGCGTTGTACAACGGCATGGGTGGCGGATCGGCGGCGGCAATCGGTGCGGTGGAATTGCTGAGATTCGCCAGTCGCCAGACATCGGGCGTGGTGCCTCCACCGGAGCTCGTCCCGGTGGATGCAGGTGTTCCGACAGTGACCGTTGCACTGGCCGTCATTGGCGCATTGATCGGCGCGGTATCGCTGTCGGGTTCGGTGATCGCCTGGGCCAAGCTCGATGGCCGCATGGACAAGCGCTACACCTTTCCCGGCCAGCAGTTCTTCAATGCGGGTGTGGCGATCGCAGCCGTGGTGCTGGGTGGCATCGTGGTCTATTCGCTCGGCGTGCCGGCGATCATCGCGTTCTTCATCGTTGCGCTCGCGCTTGGCGTGCTGATGACATTGCCAATCGGCGGCGCCGACATGCCGGTGGTGATCTCGCTGTTCAACGCACTCACTGGTCTGGCGGTCGCGTTCGAGGGCTACGTGTTGCAGAACGAGGCGCTGATCATCGCCGGCATGATGGTCGGTGCGGCCGGCATGCTGCTGACGCGATTGATGGCCAAGGCGATGAACCGCTCGATCGCGAGCGTGCTGTTCTCCAACTTCGGAGGCAGCAGTGGCGAGGCGCAGGAAATCACCGGCGCGCAAAAACCGATCGAGGCCGGCGACGTCGCCGCGATGATGGCCTATGCCGAACGCGTGGTGATAGTGCCCGGTTACGGCATGGCCGTGGCGCAGGCGCAGCACAAGATCTGGGAGCTGGCGCAGAAACTGATGGAGCGCGGCGTCAAGGTGAAATTTGCGATCCATCCGGTCGCCGGACGTATGCCCGGGCACATGAACGTATTGCTCGCAGAAGCCGGCGTGCCCTACGACCTGATCGCCGACATGGACGACATCAACCCCGAATTCGCCAACACCGATGTCGCATTGGTCATCGGCGCGAACGACGTGGTCAACCCCGTCGCCAAGACCGATCCCGCATCACCGATTTACGGGATGCCGATCCTCGACGTGGTCAATTCAAAGAACACCATCGTCATCAAGCGCGGCAAGGGCACCGGTTTCGCCGGCATCGAGAATGCGCTGTTCTACGCGGACAACACCCGCATGCTGTACGGCGATGGCGCGGAGATGGCCAGCGCGCTGGTCAGCGAATTGAAGGCGGTTGACGGCGGGCATTGAGGGCTACGTGTGGCGTTTTTTTTGCCGCGGATTACGCTGATGAACACGGATCAAAGAAAGAAAATGCTTTGAAGCTGTCAACAAGTATCCAAGCGAAAATCGTGGGTTTGTTGGTGAATTTTTAAATACTGCTTTTGCTCGTCATTCCCGCCTTCGTGGGAATGACAAGCAAAAACTTCCCAATCTGCCGCGGCAAATAAAACCCATCAACGCGCCGCAAACGCCGCGACCGCAAGCGACAGCCATAACCACGCCAGGTCAACGGGCTGATTGGCAAGTTGCGTCAACAACATCGCGTGCGATCCGCCGAGTTTGAGCGCGGACTCCCACGGCAACATGCCCATGCCGGAACCCATCTGGCCGGCGGCGATGCCCCAATTGGCCAGCACGATCGTCACGACCGTCGCCACAACTCCCAACAAGGCACGCGGCCAGCCGGGCCGATAGCCGCCAAGCCGCAACATCAGGGCGGCATCCAGCGCCGCGAAGACCGCCATCCAGCTGCATTGGCGATCCAGCGACAGCGCCAGGAGAATCCAGACCGCCGCGCTGCCTGCCGTGCCAAGTGCAAGCAGCACATAGGCGAAGCGGGGGGTGGACAGATGCGCTGGCATGGCCCGCTCAGCGAACATCGTGGGTGGTATCGGGCATGTTGCCGCCGGGCTCGGAAGATCAACGATCATCCGTATTGCGGTGCCGCGGCGCAATCAGTCGTCACGCCCTTGCGTCCGCAACGCTAAAATGGCTTGCGCGGGCCGTCCGCGGCCCCCACGTTGGACGCATGTATTCCCGCAGCAGCGAGCCCGTCCGTTTTGAGCGCGATTGCGACGCCGTCCTGGTGCCGCAAGGCGAAGCCGTGAGCCTGCCCGCCGGCAGCATCGGCTACATCACCCAGGCCTTGGGCGGCAGTTACACCGTGTTCGTCGAAGGCAACCTGTTCCGCATTGCCGGCCGCGATGCCGATGCCATCGGCAAGGAGCCTGCACAGGCGCTGGAGTTGCCACCGGGCGCAAGCGATGACGACGTCGAGCAGATCGTCTGGAAGCAGTTACGCACTTGCTTCGATCCGGAAATCCCGATCAACGTGGTCGATCTCGGCCTGGTCTATGAGGCCGTCATCCATACGCGCGACGACGGCAGGCGCGATGTCGAGGTCAAGATGACGCTGACTGCGCCGGGTTGCGGCATGGGCGACATCCTGATCGATGATGTCCGCAGCAAACTTGAATTGATCCCGACCGTGGCCGAGGCCGATGTCGAACTGGTGTTCGATCCGCCGTGGAACCGCACGATGATGTCGGAAGCGGCGCGGCTGGAAACCGGGATGTTGTGATCTGTCCAGTAACAATTTGATGGCGTCTTGTCATATACGTGACAGGCATCACACTAAAACGGTGGCGTATTGCTGCACTTGCAGCGTGTTTTCTTGTGTGACTGTCGCTTATTGTCACTTTGCGACGCAGGTCATCTGCCCGCTTATTGGCCCGGACACACAGGCAATCCCGATCCCGGGATGCGATGCGACACCGGGCTATTGCCGTGATTTCGCGGCTCACCATCTAGTTCGGGGGAACTTCAATGTCTGATGTCTCACGCCGCATGCGCAAGCATGCACTGGCCGCCGCCGCCGCGGTCGCGTTGTCTTCGATCGTCGCCGGTTCCGCATTCTCCGCCAGCAATAACGGGTCCGCGCAGCCGCCGGACGCCGATTCCAAATTCCGTTTCGCCGCACAGCCGATCGAAGGCCAGTACATCGTGGTCCTGAAGGACGAGATAGCGAGCCTGAAAGGCGAATCCGCAGGCAAACGGCCCGCGGTCGCGGACGTGGCCCGCGCCATGTCCTTCCAGCATCGTGCTGAACTGAAAATGTCGTTCCAGCATGTCCTGCGAGGTTTCGTGGTGCGCGCCTCTGACCGTGCGCTTGCCCGGTTGATCGCCGACGAGCGGGTCGCCTACGTCGAGGAAGACGGTTTGATGCACGCAACCGCAACCCAGTCCAATGCGACCTGGGGCCTGGATCGCACTGACCAGCGCAACATGCCGCTCAGCAGCACCTATACCTACGACACCACTGCCTCTTCGGTGCATGCCTACATCGTCGACACCGGCATCCGCGCCAGCCACACCGACTTCGGCGGCCGCGTCAGTGGCGGCTATACCGCGATCAACGACGGCAATGGCACCTCCGACTGCAACGGCCACGGCACGCACGTCGCCGGCACCGTCGGCGGCAACACCTGGGGCATTGCCAAGGCGGTCAAGCTGCACCCGATCCGGGTGCTGGGTTGCACCGGCTCGGGCAGCAACTCCGGCGTGATCGCAGGTATGGACTGGGTCGCTGCCAACCACGTCAAGCCGGCGGTAGCCAACATGAGCCTCGGCGGCGGCGCATCGCAGGCCACCGACGATGCAGTGACGCGCATGACCAACGCAGGCGTAACCGTCGCGGTCGCAGCAGGCAACGACAACGGCAACGCCTGCAGCTATTCGCCGGCGCGTGCAGCCTCGGCCATCACGGTGGGCTCGACTACCAGCACCGATGCGCGTTCGTCGTTCTCCAACTACGGCACATGCCTCGATATCTTCGCCCCGGGCTCGTCGATCACCTCGGCCTGGTCAACCAGCGATACCGCCACCAACTCCATCAGCGG
>JAJAYW010000013.1 GCA_026786005.1 Lysobacter sp.
GATGGCGTGCTTGGTGCAGAAGAACACGCCCTTGACGTTGATCGCCTGCACGCGATCCCATTCTTCCTCCGTCACTTCGTGCGTGGGCTTGTTGACGCCGGCGATGCCGGCATTGTTCACCAGAACATGCACGCCGCCGAATCGTTCGGCGGCGTCATCGATGGCTGTCTGCACGGAGCGTTCGCTGGACACGTCGACATGCCAGTAGTGCGCCTGGGCTCCCTGCGCCTGAAGTTCGCCGACCAGTGCGGCGCCCGCGTCATCCAGCACATCGAACAAGGCCAGACGTGCGCCTTCTTCGCCCAGCCGCAGCGCACAGGCACGGCCGATGCCCAGCGCTGCGCCCGTGACGATGCATGTTTTTCCATTGACGCGTCGCATGGCTTTACCTCTGTGTGTTTATCGTACAAGCCGGGTCTGGCATTCGTCGGGTTGCCGTCAAAAATGCTTGTCGCTGGTGACGAATCCGGACCTCAGTAGACCCCCGTATGGCGGTGACCGCTTTGATCTCGATCAACCAGATTCGACTGTGGCCAACATCTGCATCCCGGTTGCGTGTTCCAGCATGCCGTGGAGGTCGAATGCCGCGCAGGTCACGGGCCAAGATCGCGCGCTCGCGATCGCCAGGGTCAGTCCTGCCACGATCGCGTCGATCCAGCCAACTCGGGCGCGGCCAGCATGCTGGCTTCGCCATCGCGCATGACCCGCGCACGCGGGCTGCTCAGGTCGCGCAGGGTCTGCAGGGCATGTTCGGATTTCTGCTCCTGGTAGATCATCAGCCCGATCACCAGCAGCACTGACGCGCCAAGCAACATGGCCTCCCGCGGCTCGCCCAACAGCACGTAGACGGCAGTCGCGGCCAGCAGGAGCAGGAGCAGCAGCATCGGCTCCCGCAAGACGCTGACAGTAATTGCCAATCGGCGTCGACGCTCCGGCCGAGGGAGCACGTTGGGTCCGTCCCGTTGCAGACGGGCGGCCGCTTCGGCTGAAGTCAGGCCGAGACGTTGGGTCGACGCCGGGCGGGAATCGGAGACTGCCAGCGGGGCCGGTGATGTGCCTTCGTTCGAACTGTTCAATGCAGGGGCCTTCGATTGACAGCCAAGACGAATGACGGGGAGTCGCGGGGAAAGGCGGGAGCCGAGTCGTTACGCGTAGCGATCAGGTGGCCGAGCAGTGTCATGCGTTTTCCAGATGCGCGGTGCGACATCCACAAGCTATGCATTGCCGCCTAGACACAGGGGCGGCCTGGAGCTGCACCCGCTCGGTGTACGTCTAAGCCCCGAACTTCGCTGGACGCAAGACATCCACGTCGCTGATGAACAGGATCATTGCGTAGTCGTCGTAATAACGATCCTTGAGATGCGCGGCAATGGCGTCCGCGGTAGCCGCATCGCAGACGACTTCCACGCGAATCGTGCCGCTGTGCTCCCATTGGGCATTGCGCACACCGCGGCTGCCTTTGCCGCGGGCATCGGTGATGGTGTAGCCGCCCGCGCCCAGACGCTCGAGATCCTTGAGCAGGTTTTGCTCCAGCGGCGCTTCGGTCACGATGGTCAAAAGCTTGCGACGCTCGGTATGCACGGCTCAGCCTCCGACGCGATAGAAGTAGCGCGCCAGTGCATGGTAGAGCGGGATGCCCACCAGGATATTGAACGGGAACGTCACGCCAAGCGATGCTGCGAGCGACAGTGCAGGATTGGCTTCCGGCACCGTCATCCGCATCGCCGCCGGCACCGCGATGTACGAGGCGCTGGCCGCCAACGTCGCCAGTACCACGGTGCCACCCAGCGAGAGGTCCAGCATCCAGCCCAGCCCGGCACCGATAACGGCGGCAAACAGCGGAAACACAATTGCGAAGCCGACCAGAAAGAGGCCATAACGGCGCAGATCCGCCACTTGGCTGGCAACGATCAGCCCCATTTCCAGCAGAAACAGCGCCAGCACGCCCTTGAACAAATCGAAGAAAAGTCCGCTGATCGACTGCACGCCATCGACCCCGGCAATCCAGCCGATGATCAGCCCACCGGTCAACAACACGACGCCCTTGCCCAAAAAGACTTCGTGTGCGAGCGGCGCCCATTGTGTGGAACGTGTCATTCCGCGAGCCAGCATGACGCCGACCAGAATGGCCGGTACCTCCAGCAGCACCACGAACAAGGGCATGTACGCCTCGAACGCGACGCGCTGTGACGCGAGGTAAGCCGCCACCACGGCGTAGGTGCCAACGCTGACGGAACCGTAATGGGCAGCGATGGATGCCGCGTCCGGGCGCTTGAGCCGTCCTGCATGGCGCAGTACCGGGTAGGCCAGCAGTGGCAGGGCCACGCCCATCAGCACCACGGCAACCATCTGCGGAGCCAGCATGCCAAGCGACTGCCTGGACAGTTCGACCCCACCCTTGAGGCCGATCCCGAGCAGCAAGACCACGGTGAGAAAGTCGTAGATCGCCGCAGGAAGGCGCAGGTCGGAGCGCAACAGTCCCGCCGTCAGCCCGAGGAGAAAAAACAGGACGATCGGGTCGATGGTCATGAGGTTGGCATCGGGGCGACGAAGGCGGGTCCGGGGTGCGGATCAGACAGTCGCCACTCGACCAATTTGCCCGCCCGGAACGGCACGATGGCGTCGTGCCCAGCCCCGATTTGCGTTGGAACCAGCCACGCGCTTTTTTCCAGCGTGAGGGTGTCGGAGTTGCGCGGCAGTCGGTAGAAATCCGCGCCGTGGAAGCTGGCGAACGCCTCCAGCCGGGCCAACGCACCCGCCTCCTCGAATGCCTCGGCGTACAGCTCAAGCGCGGCGTGCGCGGTGTAGATGCCGGCACAGCCGCAGACCGATTCCTTGGCGTGCCGCGGATGCGGCGCACTGTCGGATCCGAGGAAGAACTTCGAATTACCACTGGTGGCCGCCGCCAGCAGCGCCTGGCGGTGCGCTTCGCGCTTGAGCACCGGCAGGCAGTAGTGGTGTGGACGCAAGCCGCCGTCGAACATCGCGTTGCGGTTGAGCAGCAGATGGTGCGCGGTGATGGTCGCCGCAACGTTATCCCGGGCCTCGCTGACGAAGTCCGCGCCCGCGCGGGTGGTGATGTGTTCCAGCACCATGCGCAGACCGGGAAAGGCGCGCACCAGCGGCGCCAGATGCCGATCGATGAACACCGCTTCGCGGTCGAAAATGTCGATCGCTGCATCGGTCACTTCGCCATGCAGGAGCAAGGGCAGCTCGTACTTTTCCATCGCTGCGAGCACGCCGTAGATGCGCTTCAGGTCGGTCACGCCGTTGTCGGAATTCGTCGTCGCGCCGGCCGGGTAGTACTTGAGCGCATGCACGAGCCCGCTCGCCCTGGCCCGCGCGATTTCCGCGGGCGGGGTGAGATCGGTCAAATACAGCGTCATCAGCGGCTCGAAGCGTGCGTCCGCCGGAACGGCTTGCAAAATGAGCTCGCGGTAGGCACGTGCGTGTTCCACGGTCGTCACCGGCGACGTCAGGTTGGGCATGACGATGGCGCGCGCAAAGCGCCGCGCCGTGTCGGGCAGCACCGAGGCCAGCATGTCCCCATCGCGCAGGTGCAGATGCCAGTCGTCGGGGCGAGTCAGGACGAGCCGGGTCCCGGCGGGCGCTTGATGGTTTGCGCTGTCCTCGGTCATTGTCCGGCACCGACCATCAGCTGCAGCTCGGCATGCGCGCCCGCGTCATCCCCCAGCCCGGCGGCGCGACGGAGGCGGTCACACAGCGCATGCCCAAGCCCGACGTCGGGCGGCATCACCGCCACCAGCACCTGCAAGCCCAGGTGATCGGCTTGGCGCAGACGGTCATACAGGGCATATGCCTGCTCCTGGATACCACCCGTGAGGCTGAGCCAGGTCACGTTTTCAGGCAGCGCAGCAGGCCGGTGCGACGCGAGTATGCCGACCCGCTGACCACGCTGGCGCCACTCCTCGACTCGTTGTTCAGCGTCCTCCCGAGAGGCAAGAATCACGCGGGCGCGCGGCGCGTAGTGCGACGGCTTGCTTCCCGGAAAACGCAGGGGCGCGCTGGGTGTCGTCGCCAAGAGAC
>JAJAYW010000014.1 GCA_026786005.1 Lysobacter sp.
AGTACGTGTGGTCGAGCAGCGCGCTGGCCTCGATGCATTGCTGAGCGTCAGCACCGACGGTTCGACCTTCGTATTCGACCGGCACCACGGCGCCGTGCCTGCGCTGGTGAAAGGCGATGTGCTGCTCATCAAGGGATTGCTCGCACGCAAGGTCATCGCCGCGGAGCACACCGCCGACGAGATCGCGCTGCTCACCGTGCCCGCGGGCTTGCTGGACATCGTCAGCGACGCGAAAATCCGCCTGCACGCGCCGATCCGTTTCGGCAGTCCCGCTTCGGCGGCGACGGCGACACCTGATCGATCCGCGTGGCAGTTCGCCGCCGACGCGATCCTCGCACCCGCGCATGCGCAGTCGCCAGTCGAGGAACGCCGCAAGGCTGCAGAAAAACAGGGACGCAACGATGCCTACGGCAATATCGTCAAGGCGCCGTACAAGGCGCTGATGGACGGCTGGAACACCGAGTTTTCCGCGGAACCCGCGCCGGGCCGCCTCAACCTCACGCTCAAACTTAAAAAATCAAATGCCGGGGTCGCCGCCATCGTGTCGGGCGAGGGCTACCTCGCGGATTTCGACCTGGATGCGGATATCGACGTGCAGCGCAGCACGGTCGAAAAGATGCAGGTCGCCTACAGGAAATTGAATGGCGTGATGAATTTCAAATGGGACATCCAGACCACGAACGACGGGAGCCTGCGCGGCAACGCCTTCATGAAACTTCCCGCGGCGGTCGAGATTCCGTTGTACCAGTATCTAGGCGGACTGCCGCTGTTCCTCGAGGTGAGCTCGGCGGTGATCATCAAGCCTGGCATCGGCTCGGAATACTCGTTTAGTCATGGCGAATTCCGCATCACTTACGACGGCTACCAGTCATTCGGCGCGAAGCAGGGCGTTGTCGATTCCGATGGCAAGGTAACCGGGGACATCAAACTGGTGGATTCGACCAGTGGCTCGGGCCCGCCCGTCGGCCTGGTGGTCGCGTTCGCCGCGCCCCGCGTCGAACTGAGCATCGGCGTCAGCAAGGTGTTCAAGTTCGATGGAGTCAAGGATGCGGCGGCCAAGGCCGACAAATATTTCGACATCCTCGTGACCAAGGCCTTCGGCACGGAGGCGCTCAACAAGTTCAAGGCTTCGCCGATGAGCAAGGTGACCGCCACGCAGATCGCCGACGCGGCCATGGGCAGCGACGCGGCCGCGTTCATCCAGCTGGTCACCACCAGCGGCATGAGCCACACCGGCACCGCGGTCATGGTGCCGTGCACGCGTACCGACCTGCACATGTCGGTCAAGGTCGGCACCTCGGCCAAGGCGTTTGGCCAGAGCGTGGGCGACGCGGAAAAGGAAATCTTCAAGAAGGACGTCACGCGGGTGCGGCCTTCGGAGAATGCACTCTGCAACAGCGTTTGACAGGGGACGAATCCGCTGGTCGCATTGCGCGCCCCGGCTGGCGACAATGCACGCATGTCGAACCCGCACCTGCCCGTGACGCAAACCTCAACCGGCTGGCAACTGCCTGGTATCGCCAACCTGCACTCGCACGCGTTCCAGCGCGCGATGGCAGGCATGGCGGAGCGGCAGTCCAACCCTGAGGATTCGTTCTGGACGTGGCGCGAAACGATGTACCGTTTCGCCGCGCGCTTCGATCCGGACACCCTGCATGCGGTCGCCGCACAGGTGTATGCGGAGATGCTGGAAGCGGGTTACACCACCGTCTGCGAATTCCACTATCTGCACCACTCGCCGGACGGCACGCCGTACGACGATCCTGCGGCGATGTCGCGCGCCATCATCCGCGCCGCGCGCGAGACCGGCATTCGATTGACGCTGTTGCCGGTGCTGTACATGCAGGGCGGATTCGATGGGCGTGCGTTGTCGGAGCGGCAACGGCGCTTCGGGCACGACATCGATGCCTATCTGCGCCTGGTCGATCTGTTGCTACCGGAGATCGATGCCACCGTGAATCTCGGCTGCGCGCTGCACAGCCTGCGGGCGGTGCCAGCCGATGCGATGCATGCGCTGATGCCGCAGTTGCCACGCGAAACACCGATCCATATCCACATCGCCGAGCAGATCGGCGAAGTGCAGGATTGCATGGCGGTGCGCAACGCGCGTCCGGTGGAATGGTTGCTCGGCAACGCGGCTGTGGATGCGCGCTGGACGCTCGTGCATGCGACGCATCTCACGATCGAAGAAACGCAGGCCATCGCCGGCAGTGGAGCGACCGTCGCAATTTGCCCGACCACCGAAGCCAATCTCGGCGATGGCCTGTTCCCACTGCGCGATTACCTCGACGCGGGCGGCGCTTGGGGCATCGGCTCGGATTCGCACATTTCAGTTTCGCCGGTCGAGGAACTGCGCTGGCTGGAGTACGGACAGCGTTTGGCGTCGCGCCATCGCAACATCGCCGTGAGCCCGGATTCACCGAGCGTCGGCGAAACCCTGCTGCGCGGGGTGATGGCCAGTGGTGCCCATGCCAGCGGATTTGCAGACACCGGTGACGTGGTCGTGCTTGATGGCAATGCACCGCAACTCGCAGGCGCGTCCAGGGATGACGTGGTCGATCGCTGGATCTTCAGCGGCAACCGGAATCTTGTCGATGACGTGCATGTCGCGGGGCAACGGGTTGTTGCCGACGGCATGCATCGGGATCGTGACGCGATCGCCGGCCGCTATGGCGCAGCGATCCGGAAACTGATTGCCTGAGTCCGGAATTCAGTTGACCTCGAACATGCGATTCATCGCGTTGTAATCCAACGCCTGCTCGAACATGGGCGCGTAGTCGCCCTCGAGAAATCCCTGCGTCGCCTGCTTCGCCGCACCGAACGCAACCTTGAACAGATACGGGCCTGTGCTGATCCTCCGCACGCCCGCAGCTTGTAATTCGGCAGCAGGGGGCAATCCGGGGAGCGCCATCACATTCAACAGTAGCGGTGCAATGCCTGCGGCGATGTTTGCGGCATCCGTCACGGATGCGAGTCCCGGCACGAAACCGCCATCGGCACCTGCATCGCGATACATGCGCAGGCGCTCGATGGTCATTGCCACGGCGGCATCGTCCGACGCCATGCCGCGCAGGTAGACATCGGTGCGCGCGTTGATGAAAAACGGGGCGTCGCGCAATGCCGCGCGGATCGCGCGAATCTTGGCGACGAGTGCGTCGGGTGCGCTGGCACCGTCTTCGATGTTGATGCCGACCGCACCGGCGGCCGCGATTTCGGCGACAAGTGCGGCCACGACGCGTGGGTCGTCGCTGTAGCCATCCTCGATGTCGGCCGTCACCGGGATGGACGTCACGCGCACGATACCGGCGAGCGAAGACAGCAGTTCCGACTGTGGCAAAGCGCCGCCGTCCGCATAACCACGCGACCAGGCAACGGCCGCGCTGCTGGTGGCGACTGCGGGCGCGCCGAGTTCCTGCCACAGTCGCGCGCTGGCCGCGTCCCATGCGTTTGTGAGGAGCAGCGGTTGCGATGCAGTGTGGAGCGCGAGGAATCGGGCATGCAGGTGCGGCGTCATTGAGTTTTCCTTTTTTTGTTGACGTGTTTTGTGGATCACATCAACGCGATTTTGGAGCAAGTGGGGAAGATCGCTTTCAGTAATTTGTGAAAAATTCTGCTTTGCTCGTCATTCCCGCGAAAGCGGTAATCAGGAGTCGTTGCTATTCAATGGTTTGATGCCCATGGATTTCCGCCTTCGCGGGAATGAGGGCAATTTTTCAGCAACCTTCCTCAAGGTCTTACCCGCGCTGCGGATCAATATTCACGGTAGCGAACAGGTCGTCTTTCGGTAGCGCACCTTCCAGCTGCAGCAGGAACTGTTTGACCGGCAATCCGCCGCCGAAACCGGTGAGGTTGCCGTTCGCGCCGATCGCGCGATGGCACGGGATCACGATGGGCAATGGATTACGGCCGTTCGCCGCGCCTACGGCACGCACCGACTGCGGTTGCCCGATGTGCATCGCCTGCTGGCGGTAGCTCCGCGTTTGCCCATACGAAATCGCCTTGAGCGCCTCCCAGACGGCAAGCTGGAATGCGGTGCCTCGCGGCGACAATGGAAGATCGAAATCACGGCGTTGCCCTTCGAAGTACTGCGTAAGCTGCACGGCGGCCTTGGTCAACGTGTCGTGCTCGCCTTGGTGCCAGTCGCTGCCGCGTGGCGTGGGATGGCGCGGCGACTGGAATTCGATCAGGCGCAACCCCGCGTCATCCGCAGCCAACAGCAGCGGTCCGACCGGGCTGTCGATCGTCTTGCAGGCGATCATGTCTTCTTCTTCCCGACGGCAGTGACGGATGCCGGCATCGCATCCCGCCACAAGTGGATCACCGCATATGCGCGCCACGGCCGCCAGGCTTCGGCAACCGCGCGCAACGCCTTTGCGCTCATGCGCGTGCCGTCATTGGGCACCGCGCGTTGCAGTACGAGGTCATCGGCCGGAAACGCATCGGGATGGCCCAGCGCACGCATCGCGATGTAGTGCGCCGTCCACGGGCCGATGCCGGGCAGCGCGGCCCAGCGCGCGGTGAAGTCGTCGAGCGTGCGTTCCGCATGGAAATCGACGCGGCCGTCCAACAATGCGCCCGCCATCGTGCGAACCGTGTCGGCGCGTGCATGGGTCAGGCCAATGCTGCCGAGGTCCGCGTCCGCCAATGCATCCGGCGTTGGAAACAAATATTCCAGACCGGGCCCGAAGAAGCCCGGCAATGTCTGCCCGAACTGCTGCGCAATGCGCGCTGCGAATGTGCGGGCGGCTGCAACGCTGACCTGCTGGCCCAGGATCGCGCGCACCGCGATCTCGAACCCGTCCCAGCCGCTCGGCAGGCGCAGGCCCGGGTGTTTCTTCAATAACGGGCGCAGGCGAGGGCTCACCGACAGCGCATCGGCGATCGTCCGCGGATCGGCATCCAGGTCGAACATGCGGCGCAGGCGATTGACGATGTCGAGCAGGCGCGATGCCTGCACGCCATGCAGTTCGAGTTTCAGCGCATGCTCGCTGTTGCCCCACGCGCTCACGCGCAGCCATCCGGGTGTTTCGATCGGGCCGATCACGCGTGAGTAGCTGTCCGCATCGACGGCTTCCACGCCGGGCAGTGCGCGACCGCGCAGGAAATCGAGCAGCGCGGGAAAATCGTACGGCGGTCGATAACCGAGACGCAGCGTCAATGTTTCATCGATGGTTTTGACTGGATGACGACGCAGATCGCGAGGTGCCATCCGGTACGCATCCTTGAACGCAGTGTTGAACCGGCGCAGGCTGCCAAAGCCGGCGGCAAGCGCGATCTCGGTGATCGGCAACGCCGTTTCGGTCAGCAGCTGCTTGGCGAACAACAACCGCCGCGTGCCGTGCACCCCGATCGGTGCCGCGCCAAGACGCTCGACGAACAGACGACGCAACTGGCGTTCGCCGATGTCCACGCGTTGCGCCAATGCGGACAAAGGCTGCTCCGCCAATGCGCCCTGGTCGATCAACTTCAACGCGCGCGCCACTACCGCATCGCCGCGACGCCACGTGCCATCGCCCGGCGACAGCTCCGGTCGACAGCGCAGGCATGGACGAAACCCCGCCGCTTCCGCCGCGGCCGCGTTGCCGAAATACGTGACGCGCTTGGCCCACGGCGCGGGACACACGGGGCGGCAGTAGATACGGGTGCTGGTGACGGCGGTGAAGAACAATCCGTCGAAGCGCGGATCGCGGCTCAGGCGTGCCTGTTCGCAGACGCGAGGATCGGGCAGGGCGGGCTGGGCGAGCGGCATGGCTGCAGGCTAACACCGGGCTGTCCGGCCCACTCGCCGCTTTCGGACATCGATGTGAGTGGCGATTTTCAGCTTTGCGTCTTCGCTGGTGCAGAGCACCCGGGGGCGGATCGTCTCGTCAGCGCGCGGGCTCGCGCAGCGCAGGCGAAAGCGTCGCCGCGTTCCCGTCATGATCCGCCGCATCGATGCCGATCAACCGCGTCAGCAGCGGATACACATCGACATTGTCGAACGGCGGCAACCGCACGCCACTGCGGAATGCTGGGCCGCGCGCGATGAACACCGCGCGCATCGA
>JAJAYW010000015.1 GCA_026786005.1 Lysobacter sp.
ATGAGGCTCTATCGATAGGGCCTCATCGCGCCCAGGTGCGCTCCTACAAAATATAAAAAATTAAAGGCGCGAGCGGATTTCCTGGAGCAGGGAGCGCGTCACCGGATCGGCGATATGCACATCGTGGTCAGCCAATGCCGGCAACAGATCACCCGCAATCTTCTTCCCAAGCTCCACGCCCCACTGGTCGAAGGCATTGATGCCCCACAACACCGATTGCACATAGACGCTGTGCTCGTACATCGCGATCAATGCACCCAGCGAATGCGGCGTCAGCGCGTCAAGCAGCAACAAGGTCGATGGACGATTGCCCGGGTACGACTTCTGCGGATCGTCGGCGGCATGGCCATTGGCCAGCGCTTCGGTCTGCGCGAGAAGATTGGCAAGCAATGCCGTGTGGTTGTCGACGTAGCCGTGCGCGGGTGCAATCGTGCCGATGAAATCGGAAGGAATCGTCTGCGTCCCCTGATGCAGCGCCTGGAAAAAACTGTGCTGGGCGTTGGTGCCTGCCCCGCCCCACAGCACCGGTACGGTCTGCGAATCGACGGAAGCACCATCCGACCGCACCGATTTGCCGAGACTTTCCATCACCAGCTGTTGCAGGTACGACGGCAACAACGCCAAGCGCTCGTCGTATGGCAGAACTGCGTGCGTGGCGAGATCGAGTGCGTTCCGATTCCACACGCCCGTCAGCGCATGCAGCACCGGTAAATTCCGGTCCATCGGCGCTTCAAGCGCATGCGCGTCCATGTCGGCGGCGCCGGCCAGCAAGGCCTCGAACTGCGACATGCCGATCGCGAGCGCGATCGCGAAACCCACCGAGGACCACAACGAGTAACGCCCGCCGACCCAATCCCACATCGGTAGCACGCGCGATGCATCCACGCCGAACGCCTCGGCCTTTGGTACGTTCGCACTGACCGCATACAGCCGTTCGCTGCCGCCCAGCCAGTCCCTGAGAATCCTGCCGTTGAGCAAGGTCTCTTGCGTGCCGAACGTCTTGGAGACAAGGATCGCAGCCGTGCGCGCGGGATCGAGGTGACGCAATGTGTGCTGCGCGTCGCTGCCATCGACGTTGGTGATGAAGTGCACGCGGAAACGACCACTGTGGAAATCCTTCAACGCGTCGGCAACCAGGCGCGGGCCGAGATCGGAACCGCCGATGCCGACATTGACAATGTCGGTGACGCTGGATGCTTCGAGTTCCGCAATCAATGTCGCCATGCATTCACGCGCCGCGAGCGCCTGTGCATGCGCTTCGCGCGCGATCCCGGTCGTGCCGAGGTTCGAGCGAAGCGAGGTATGCAGTGCGGCGCGGCCTTCCGAGACATTGACCTTGTCGCCATCGATCAACGAGCGGAGCGCTTGAGGAATATCGGCCTGCCGGGCCAACGCAACCAGTGCCGCGAGTGCATTGCGGTCATAACGCTGCCGCGAAAAATTCGCGTAGAGCGGACCGACGCGCAGCGCGAAATCACGGGCACGCGCTGGCTCTTCTGCGATCAGTTCCGGGATTGATTGGCCGGCGAGCCGCGTTGCATGTTCTCGCAACCCCGCCAGCGTGGATGTCATGCGGCTTGTGCCGGAATCGACTGGTTGGTGTGGGTCAGGCGGTTCTGGCGGTCCACGTAGACCAGCGTCGGCTTGAACTTGGCCGCCTCGGCTTCATCGCAGTCGCCGTACGCGCAGATGATCACCAGGTCGCCGGGCTGCGCCTTGTGCGCGGCCGCGCCGTTGACCGAGATGATGCCGCTGCCCTCTTCGCCGCGGATGGCGTACGTCGCGAAACGCTCGCCATTGTTGACGTTGTAGATTTCCACGCGCTCGTACTCGCGGATGCCGGCGATGTCCAACAGCCGCGCATCGATGGCGCACGAGCCTTCGTAATGCAGCTCGGCATGGGTGACGGTGGCGCGGTGGATCTTGGCTTTGAGCAGGGTGAGATGCATCGTGGACTCCAGCCGGAACACAACTGTCCGGCGGTCAGGCGCGCAGTGTAGGGAGCGGGTTTCTGCACTGCAACATGGGGTGTTCAGGCGGCGATCCATTCACCGGCAAGCGCGGCCACGAAAGCATTCGCTCCTCATAGAGCGGAGATTGCTGCGCTGCTTCCTCCAATCGAAGGCAGAGCGGTCTACAAGGTGAACTCGAGGTTGTCGATCAACCGCGTGCTGCCGAGTTTCGCCGCAATCAGTGCGACCAGCGCCCCGCTTTCGCCAGCTGCCGGTTCGACCAGCATCGCTGTGCGGACCACCGCATAATCCAAGACAAATCCGGCCGCTTCCAGCGCGCGCGCCGCTTCGTCCTCGACCTGCGTGCGGGACTGACCGGCGACGATGCCGTCGCGCATTCGCAGCAACGTGCGATGGATGGTCGCGGCGGCCGGACGCTGTTCGGCGGAGAGATACTGATTGCGCGAACTCATCGCCAGACCATCGGCTTCACGATGAGTAGATGCTGCGATGAGTTCGATGGGAAATGCGAGGTCGCGAACGAAGTATCGGATCACCGCCAATTGCTGGTAATCCTTTTTCCCGAACACGGCGATGTCCGGCTGCACCTGGTTGAACAAACGCGAGACGACGGTGACGACGCCATCGAAATGGCCCGGACGATGCGATCCATCGAGCACGTCGGTGATGCCGGGCACGCGCATCCGGACCGCAGCCTCTGCGCCGAAGGGATACATGGTTTCGACGGACGGCATCCAGACCACATCGCAACCGGCGGCATCGAGCCCTGCCGCATCCGCGTCAGGTGTGCGCGGATAACGATTGAAGTCTTCGTTCGGCCCGAACTGGGTGGGATTGACGAACACGCTGGCGACGATGCGATCGGCATGCTGCCGGGCCAGTGCAATCAGCGAATGGTGGCCTGCATGCAGGTTGCCCATCGTCGGTACGAAGCCGATACGCAGGCCGCCGCTCTTCCATTCCGCGATGCGTGTTCGTAGCGCACCGAGTTCGACAATCGTCTGGATCATGCCGAATAGGCGTGTTCGGCGTCCGGGAACGACCCATCGCGCACGGCATCCGCAAACGCCCGCACCGCACCTGCGATAGAGCCGCCCTCGGCGAGGAAATCCTTAACGAACTTGGGGCGGCGATGGCCACTGTCGAGGCCTAGAAAATCGTGCAACACCAGTACCTGTCCATCGCAGCCGGGACCCGCGCCGATGCCGATGGTGGGAATCGGTACGGACGCGGTGATCGCAGCAGCCAGTGGCGATGGCACGCACTCGAGCACAAGCAGTGATGCGCCTGCGTCCGCGACGGCTTGTGCGTCCTCGCGCAATTTCCTTGCTGCCGTTTCGTCGCGGCCCTGCACCTTGTAGCCGCCGAAGCGCAGCACCGATTGCGGAGTGAGGCCCAGATGCGCGGAGACCGGAATTTCGCGCTCGACCAGAAAGCGGATCGTATCCAGCTTGTGGCCCGCCCCCTCCAGCTTGACCATAGCCGCGCCGGCCTGCAGCAGGCGTGTTGCTGCATCCAGGGCACGTTCCGGCGTCGCATCACTCTGGAATGGCAGGTCGGCGATCAGCAATGCGCGCAACAATCCGCGTGCGACGCAACGCGTGTGATACGCGATGTCATCGACCGTCACCAGCAGCGTGGAATCGTGGCCCTGGATGACCATGCCCAACGAATCACCGACCAGGATCAGGTCGACGCCATTGGCATCAAGCGTGCGCGCGAAGCTGGTGTCGTAGGCGGTGAGCATCACCAGTTTTCGACCGGCGTGCTTTGCTTCGGCCAGTGCGGGGACGGTGAAGGGTTTGCGCGTCGTGTCGGTTTGCATTGCGGTCTCTTTTATTGAAGCTGGCCCGGAGAAGCTGGCTTGCTGGCCATCAGTACACCGTTATCGTGCCAGATCAACGGTTCATCGCCAGAATGTCGTTGCCGTTGCTTTGCCGACAATGCTTTCGTCATTCCGGCGAATGCCGGGGCCCATCCGTACGACGTCGGAAAGCTGGGTCCCGGCTTGCGCCGGGATGACGGCGTTCTTTTTCTTGTCTGGCGATGTCCTGTTCTTGCAAGCCCTAGCTTGCAGCGTCCTGGGTTGTTGCGTTGCGCAACACTTCGACGCCCTGCACCGCGATCGCGGTCAGCAGCTCACGCGCCATACCCCGTCCCGGAACCAGCGTCTCCGGCGCAATTTCCACCAGCGGCAGCAGAACGAAGGCCCGCTCGTGCAGATGCGGATGCGGGACGTGCAAGCCGGGTTCGTCGATCACCGCATCACCGCACAGCAGCAGGTCGAGATCGAGCGTGCGCGGCCCCCAACGTGTTTCCGCATCCCGATCACGGCCGTGCGAACGTTCCAACTGCAACAACGCATCGAGCAATTCCCGTGCATCGAGCTGCGTGTCGAGCAAGACCACGGCATTGACGAAATCCGGTTGGTCCTCGACGCCCCACGCGCGCGACGTGTAGAGACTCGATGCGCGCACCATCCTCGTGCCGGGCAAGCCATCGAATTCACGAATCGCCTCGCGCAGCGTGGCGGCTGGATCGCCAAGGTTGCCGCCGAGCCCGACGAGCGCGCGCACGCGTTGGCTCATTCGGAGGTGGTGGCGGAAGGGCTGGGACGGCGGCGACGGCGGCGCTTGCGGGGTTCGCCGTCGCCCTCGCCTTCCACAGATTCGACAGCGTCGAGCCCGTCTTCCGTCTCGCCCGATTGCGCCTGCAGTTCACGCCAGAAATCGACGTCTTCGGCATGTTCGCTTGAAGCGACCAAGCGCAACAGGAGGAAATCGTAGGCCGCACGGAAACGCGGATGCGCCAGTAACCTTGGCACGCGTTTGCGTTGCGAGAAACGCGCCTGCAGCAGCCAGATTTCCTGCATCGGCAATGAGAAGCGGCGCGGCAACGCGATCATCGAGGCCTGATGCAGGGTCACGCGATCGGCCGCACGGCGTTGTGCTTCGGCCGCGTGCATCCCCTGCGCCTGCAAGGCCATCAGCGCGCGGCAATAGGCCGGCCACAACAACACCGCAAACAGGAACGCCGGCGACACGGGCTCGTCATTGGCCACGCGTTTGTCGGTGCCCGCCAATCCTTCCAGCAGCATGTTGCGCAAGGCGCCGCTGCGGTTGGCGGTGAGCGCCGTTGCGGTTTCGGGAAACAGCGCTGCGAGCAGGCCGTGGTGTTCCAGGCGCTCGAAGCTTGCGACCGCGTGGCCTGACAGGAACAACTTGAGGCATTCCTCGAACAATCGCGCGGGCGCGGATTGCGCCAGCAACGGGGCGAGTCTTGTGAGTGGTTCCGCGCTGGCCTCATCAATACGGAAATCCAGTTTGGCCGCCAACCGTGCCGCGCGCAGCATCCGCACCGGATCCTCGCGGTAGCGATATTCGGGATCGCCAATCAACTTCAGCACGCGCGCCTGCACGTCGTCGTAACCGCCGACGTAATCGCGCACCGAGAAGTCCTCGACTGTGTAATAGAGCGCGTTGGCGGTGAAGTCGCGGCGCACGGCATCGTCCTCGATGGTGCCATACACGTTGTCGCGCAGCAGCCGGCCGCCTTCGTGCAGCTCGCGGTCGCCGCTGCCATCGTCGACATTGGCGCGGAAGGTCGCAACTTCGATGATCTCGCGGCCAAACACCACATGTGCCAGGCGGAAGCGCCGGCCGATCAGGCGGCAATTGCGAAACAGCGCCCGCACCTGGTCGGGCGTGGCATCGGTGGCGATATCGAAATCCTTGGGGTGGCCGCCGACCAGCAGGTCGCGCACCGCGCCGCCGACCAGGTAGCCGCTGAAGCCGCCGTCGCGCAATCGGTAGAGCACGCGCAATGCGTTGGGACTGATGTCCCTGCGCGAGATGGTGTGGCTGTCGCGCGGGATCACGCGCAGTTGTAGGTCGGGGGTGTCGATGGAGAGTCGATTCTGCGGCGCGGCCGCGATGTGTGGTTGCAAGGCCGGGTTGTAAGGCCGGGATTGGAAAGCCGCTTGGGAGCGGCGGAGCGCGCTGTATACTAGCGGCTTGCGCTTGCGCGACTCAATTGCTCCCTTCGTCTAGAGGCCTAGGACGCGGCCCTCTCAAGGCTGCAACACGGGTTCGAATCCCGTAGGGAGCGCCATACCTGCGTACACCTGCCATTCCCCGGCACGCAACCACCCGGCTCCGGCCGGGTTTTTTTGTTGGATTCGCTAAACTAGCCGCCGGTTCGCCATCGACCTCCCGCCATGCCCTTCGTCGTCACCGAAAGCTGCATCAAGTGCAAATACACCGACTGCGTGGAGGTGTGCCCGGTCGATTGTTTCCACGAGGGTCCGAACTTCCTGGTGATCGATCCGGACGAATGCATCGACTGCACGCTGTGCGAACCCGAATGCCCGGTCAATGCGATCTATCCCGAAGACGACGTGCCCGCGGGGCAGGAAGCATTCGTCGCGTTGAACGCGGAATTGGCGAAAGCGTGGCCGGTGATCACCACCCGCAAGGATGCACCGCCCGATGCCAAGGAATGGGACGACAAGACGGATAAATTGCCACTGCTGGAACGGTAAGCGGCCCGGTCCTCAGCGGCCACCCTTCGGCTTGCGTCTTTTCGGCTTGTCCTTCAAGTCGACAGGCAGCGTGTATTTTCCGATCTCCAGCGGCACCCGCTCCTTCAACACCTCCAGCAACTCGATGGCCGCGGCGCTGTGCTTCGGTGTGCCGTCCAGCCCCAGCGCGAGGACGCGAGTAGCCATGCCATCGGTGGGACTGCGCATCACCACGGCCTGCGTGCGGATCAGGAAGCGCTCGCCGCGGTAGCGCAACCCGTAGATTCCCAGCATCTGCGCACGGCTTTCATAAGTGACGCCGTCCGTGCGCACGAGTACCTGGCCGACGGTGTTCCATGTGTCGTTCATGCTGGCTTCGATGGTGAATTCGCCGGGAGCGGCATCGACCATCGCATCCGCTGCGGAGGCAGGTGACGGCTCGTCGGGCGGCGGCCGTGGTGACGGAACCATCGACCCGCATCCGCCACAAACGACTGCCAGCGACACGATGGCGGCAAGCCTCAACACGCGGATGAATCCAGACATGGCTCTCGGGAACATGGCGAATGCGCTTGCCACTTTAAGTGTCTGGTCGTGATAGCCGAGCATGCGTAGCCCGGGTAAGCGAAGCGCACCCGGGGCTCTTTCGTTCCGAACATGGAAAAGCCCCGGGTATCGCTGCACTCCGCCCGGGCTACGAATCGTGTGCCATCGGTCGGCGGGTCGAGACCCGCCCTACGAAAACGGACGCCGAGGCGTCCGTTTTATTTTGCCGACCAATTGCGATCAACCGCCCAGGCTTGCCCTCAACGCCGCAATCAACTTCGAAGGCGCCGCGCCCACCGCCGGAAATCCTCGCGGATCGACGGCCGAGATGTACACGCCGGCATCGACCTTGGTCACGCGCACCAGAAAATCGCTGCCTTCGTAATTCACGTCGTAGGTACCGAGGATCTGCGCCTTGCTGGCGACGGTGACGCCGGGAGTCGCGGTCAACGCATCGCCGACCTTGGTGAAGATCGCATCGCGTTCGCCCGGGATCGTGAAGCCGACCGGGGTTGCGGTCGATGCCGCCCGTTGCGGCGCGGTGGCGGCGGTTTGCGACGCGGTCACGCTGCCGCCCGGCACCGCCATCGCGTTGTCTGCATTCGGGCGATCCAGATCCGGTGGAATTTCAAGCGGACGGGTCTCGGCGCTCTGCTTGTAGACGTCATCGCCCTTGCGGAACCAACGGCAACCGGACGCGCCAACCACCGCAATGGCAAGGACGGCCACGGCGGCAAAACGGTACAACGATGCGTGATTGCGCATTGGAATCTCCTGGGGGTTCATTTCTGGTGTGTCAGGCCGCGAGCGAATCGCGGCAGGTGTTTTCGAGCAACAGAATCTGTGCCGCCACGCGCTCAGTATCGGCGATGTAAGCCGACGACAGCGGCTGCAACGGCAAACGCAGGCCATGACCGAGGCCCAATCGCGCCAGCAAGGCCTTCAACGGGATGGGATTGGGTTCGAGGCCAAGGAAATCGTAGGCGTCCCGCAACTGCGCATCCCACTGCCCGGCGGCATCGTGATCACCCTTTCGCGCCAGGTCGCAGAGGCGACGGAACGCGCGCGGCAACACATTCGACGCCACCGAGATGATGCCGTCGGCGCCGGCCAGCATCGCGCGGCAAGCGGTGGGGTCGTCGCCGCTCAAGACCGTGAACGTCTTGCTCCGCAACGGCAGCAGCGCCGACATGCGCTGCGGCTCGCTGACCGCTTCCTTGATGCCGATGATTCGTTCGTGCGTCGCCAGTTCGGCCACCGTCTCCGGCAACAGGTCGCAACCGCTGCGGCCGGGCACGTTGTAGAGCAAAACCGGCAATGCCCCGTCGTCGGCAACGGCGCGGTAATGCGCCAGCAGGCCGGACTGGGTTGGGCGCACATATGGCGGCGTGACGACGAGCGCCGCATCCGCGCCCAGCAGGCCGGCGCGCCGGGTCTGTTCGATGGTCTTGGCGGTGTTCGACAGGCCCGTGCCCGCCAGCACCGGGATCTTGCCTGCGATCGCCTCGATGGCAGTGCGCAGGATGGCGTCATATTCCTCGTCATAGAGCGCGGCCGCCTCGCCAGTCGAGCCGGCGACCACCACGGCCTGCGTGCCGCCTTCGAGTTGCCGGCCCAGCAGGCGCTGCCACGCGTCGAAATCGACTTCGCCGGCGGCATTGAAGGGTGTCGCCAGCGCGGTGATGCTGCCGAAGAGCTGGCTGCCAGATAGCTGCAAGGAGGGCCTGTCGAGGTCGAGTGGGGGAAAGTTGAAGTGAGTGCCGGCGCGACTGCAGTGCACACCGTGATGTTACTTGCGGCCGGAAACTACGGGCAAGTATGCTGCAGGCTCGCTCCGGCCCTTGTGCCGGTTGCTGTTCAGGCTCACCAGCACGTTTCGGACGCCGCATTTGACTGACACCACGCCTCGGCCGTCGCCGAACGAGAATTACCTGCTCATCAACGCCTATACGACGCATCCACAGTCGCCGCTGCTGTCGGTGACCCGTCGCATTGCCGACAGCGGCTGCAACTTGGTCGACACCCGCCTGACCACCGTCGGCCGCGATGTCTCGGTCAATGCGCTGGCCACCGGTTCCTGGGACGCGGTCGCCAAGCTTGAGGCGATGATGACGCGGCTGGAGCGCGAGGAAGGCCTGAAGCTGGTCTGGTATCGCACCGGCCCCAAGCCCGTGCAATCCAACCTGCTGCCCTACATCGTGGAAGTGGTCGCTGCCGACAAGCCCGGCATCCTGTTCCAGCTGGCCGATTTCTTCGATCGCCAGGGCATCACCATCGAGAACCTGCACTGCTCCCGGTATCGCGCGATGCAGACCGGCGCCGAGATGTTCACGGCGCAGCTGACCATCGGCGTCCCGGCCGACATGCATATCGCCGCCTTGCGCGACGATTTCCTCGAGTTCTGCGACCATCTGAACCTGGACGCCATCATGGATCCGATGAAATTCTGACGATGACAAAGCCGCAGTGATCGACATCGGCGACAAGGTCCCGAACAGTTTGCTGGCGCTGTCCAGCGGCGAAACCGTCCGCCTCGCCGACTACAAGGGCCAGTGGCTGGTGCTGTACTTCTACCCGAAGGATTCGACGCCTGGCTGCACCACCGAGGGCATCGACTTCAATGCGCTGCTGGCGAAATTCAAGAAACTCGGCGCAACAGTGCTGGGCGTATCGCGCGACTCGATCAAGTCGCACCAGAATTTCTGCACGAAACAGGGCTTCAAGTTCGATCTGGTCAGCGACGCCGACGAGGCGTTGTGCAATGCCTTCAGCGTGATCAAGGAAAAAAACATGTACGGGCGCAAGGTGCTGGGCATCGAGCGCAGCACCTTCCTGATCGATCCCGAAGGCGTCATCGTGCAGTCATGGCGACCGGTCAAGGTGCCGGGCCATGCCGAGGCCGTGCTGCAAGCCTTGAAGGCTGCACAGATTGCGTAGCGTCCGCTGCGTGCATCCAGCAACATCCTCCATCCGCCTGGTCGCGTGCACAACGTGCGCTGCGACCTCCCATCTCCCTGCCTGGAATCCGATCGCATGACGCGAAGCAAACGCATCTACGTCCTCGATACCAATGTACTGATGCACGATCCGACCGCGCTGTTCAAGTTCGAGGAGCACGATGTGTTCCTGCCGATGCAGGTCATCGAGGAACTCGACAACGGCAAGAAGGGCAACACCGAGGCCAGCCGCAATGCGCGCCAGGTCAGTCGCTTCCTCAACGAACTGATTGAATCCCAGGGCACGGACAAGATCGCCTCGGGCATCACGCTGGCGCGACCGCAAGGCCTGCAACTGCGAGGCGAACAGAGCATCGGCAAACTGCGCTTCCAGATCGATTCGTTCGATGCCGGCAAGCGTTTCGGCGCGGTGATCCCGGACAACCACATCCTCGGCGCGATCCTGGCGCTGAAGGAAGCCGAACCCGACGCGCCGGTGGTGTTCGTGTCCAAGGACATCAACCTGCGGATCAAGGCGGCGATCGCCGGCATCGTCTCTGAAGATTACGAAAACGATCGCGCGCTGGATGATTTCAGCCTGCTCTACACCGGCGCGAGCGCCCTGCCGGAAGATTTCTGGCAGCGCTATGGCAAGGATCTCAAGTCGTGGACCGAGAAGGGCCGCACGTTCTACGAGGTGCGCCTCGAAGCGGACGACGAGTGGCATCCCAATCAGTTCCTGTACCTGCCGGGCGACGAAGAAGCGGAAATGCGCGTGGTCAAGATCGACGGCGACAAGGCCACGCTGCAGATCATCGACGACTATCGCGGCCACCAGCACGCCGTCTGGGGCATCACCGCGCGCAATCGCGAACAGAATTTCGCATTGAACGCATTGATGGATCCCGAGATCGATTTCGTGACGTTGCTGGGCACGGCGGGCACCGGCAAGACATTGCTTGCGCTCGCGGCCGGCCTGGCGCAGACGATGGACCAGCAGCGATACCGCGAGATCATCATGACCCGCGCCACGGTCAGCGTCGGCGAGGACATTGGTTTTTTGCCGGGTACCGAAGAAGAAAAAATGACGCCGTGGATGGGCGCGCTCACCGACAACCTGGAAGTGCTGATGCCCAACCAGAAAGGCGGCGGCAGCTGGGAACGTGCGGCGACCAATGACCTGCTGGCCTCGCGCATCAAGATCCGCTCGATGAACTTCATGCGCGGCCGCACGCTGCTCAGCCGCTGGCTGATCCTCGACGAGGCGCAGAACCTGACGCCGAAACAGATGAAGACACTGGTGACCCGCGCCGGTCCCGGCACCAAGATCGTGTGCCTGGGCAATGTCGAGCAGATCGACACGCCCTACCTGACCGAAACGACCTCCGGCCTGACCTACGCGGTGGATCGTTTCAAGAACTGGCCCCACAGTGCGCACATCACCTTGCGTCGCGGCGAACGGTCGCGCTTGGCCGACTACGCGTCGGAAGTGTTGTAGCTGTTTTTTGCCACGGATTTGCGCGGATAAACGCGGATAGGGCCAAGGAAAACATGGCTTCACGTGCCTGTCAGCCCTGCATACGCCGGGATGACCCCACTTGAAGACACCTGATCCTTGCATGATTCGCTTTATCCGCGTTAATCAGATTTGATCCGCGGCAAACCTCTTTTCAGGAAAACCATGACGCACGACGCAGCCAGGCAATACGCACGGATGTTCGTGCCGAAGCTGTGGACGGCGTTGCGCGAAGGCTATGGCTGGTCGGACCTGCGTGCCGACGCCATTGCGGGATTGACGGTTGCCATCGTGGCGTTGCCGCTGGCCATGGCGCTGGCGATCGCCAGCGGCACCACGCCCGAGAAAGGCCTGTACACCGCGATCGTCGCGGGTTTTCTGGTGTCGGCGCTGGGCGGCTCGCGGGTGCAGGTGGGTGGGCCGACCGCGGCGTTCATCCCTGTGGTGTTCGTGGTGATCCAGAAGTTCGGTTTCGGCGGCCTGATCCTGTGCACGCTGATGGCCGGACTGATGCTGATTGCAGCGGGCCTGCTGCGCCTGGGCACGCTGATGAAGTACATGCCGCAGCCGGTGATCACCGGTTTCACCGCCGGCATCGCGGTCAGCATCTTTTCCAGCCAGGTCAAGGATCTGCTGGGACTGCAAATGGCGTCGGTGCCGGTGGAATTCTTCGCGCGCTGGAGCGCCTACGCCCGGCACATCGCGACCACGCAGCCGGCGGCGGTCGTGCTCGCGGTGCTGGGCCTCGCGGTGATCATCGGACTGCGTCGATGGAAACCCAACTGGCCGGGTTTCCTGATCGCGTTGCTGGTCTGCACCGGCGCCAGCGTCGCGTTCGCAATGCCGGCCGAAACCATCGGCAGCCGTTTCGGCAGCCTGCCGTCGTCGTTGCCGATCTTCGATTTCCCGCAGATCCCGTTCGAACGCACTCTGGAGCTGCTGCCCAGCGCGTTCACCATCGCTTTCCTGGCCGGTATCGAATCCTTGCTGTCGGCCGTGGTCGCCGACGGCATGATCGGCGGCCGTCATCGTTCCAACGGCGAACTCGTTGCGCAAGGCGTGGCCAACATCGGCGCGGCGCTGTTCGGCGGCCTGCCGGCGACCGGCGCACTCGCGCGTACCGCGACCAACGTGCGCGCGGGCGCGCGCTCGCCGGTGGCGGGCATGCTGCACGCGTTGTTCCTGTTGCTCTTCATGCTGCTGCTGGCGCCGCTGATGCGCTACGTGCCCCTCGCCGCACTGGCTGCAGTACTGCTGGTGGTGGCCTGGAACATGAGCGAATACCAGCACTTCCGCCACACGCTCTCGGCGCCCAAGGGCGACCGGTTGGTGCTGCTGCTGACATTTTTGCTGACCGTGTTCCTGGACCTGACCATTGCCATCGAAGTCGGCATCGTGGTCGCTGCCTTCGTCTTCATGTTCCGCATGGCCGAGGCGGTCGAAGTCAGTTCCGGCGTGCACCTGCTCGATGAGGACGACGAGAGCGATCCGGCGAGCGGCGCCGACACCGACCAGCGCGCACACCTGCCCGAGGGCGTGGAGGTGTTCCAGATCAATGGGCCGCTGTTCTTTGGCGCGGCCAACCGGCTGGACGACGTGCTCGACCAGTTCATCACGCCGCCCAAGGCCTTCATCCTGCGCATGCGCCTGGTCCCGTTTATTGACGCCAGCGGCGTACACGCATTGAAGACCCTCACCGATCGCTGCCAGCGTCGCGGCATCGTGCTGATCGTGTCCGGCCTGCAGCCGCAACCGAAGCAGGTGCTCGCGGACATGCACCTGCACGAGCGCGTCGGCCAGCTGCACTTCGTCGCCGATTTCGAGCGTGCGCTTGAGCTCGCCGGGTCTATCGTCGACAAGCCGATCGTCGACAAGCCCTCTTCGTAATCGTTGCAGAATGCGACGCATGGCAAACCCGCGCCCTACCCGACCATCCGCACTGACCATCGCCGGTTCCGATTCCGGTGGCGGCGCCGGTATCCAGGCCGACCTGAAAACCTTCGCCGCGCACGGCATGCATGGCCTGAGCGCGATCGCCGCACTCACCGCTCAACACACCCGCGGCGTCACTGCAGTTCATGTGCCGCCAACCGATTTTCTGCGATCGCAGATCGATGCCTGTTTCGATGATTTCGACGTGGCCGCGGTCAAGCTGGGAATGCTGGCCAACAGCGCTGTCATCGACGCTGTCGCCGATGCGCTGGAAACGCATCGCGCGCCGTTCATGGTGCTGGACCCGGTGATGGTCGCCACCTCTGGCGCACGCCTGCTCGAAGCAGACGCACTTGAATCGCTGCGCAAGCGCCTGTTGCCGATCGCCAGCATCATCACCCCGAACCTGCCAGAAGCCGAACTGCTGCTGGGCCATGCAATCCCGGATCGCGACGCGATGCGTGCGGCCTGTCGCGAGTTCCTTGATCTCGGCATCCGCAGCATCTTGCTCAAGGGCGGGCATCTCGCGGACGACAGCGATGTGATCGATCTGTACGCCGACCAGCGTGGCCTCCAGGAAATCGTCCATCCAAGACTCGCACTGCAAGCGCATGGCACCGGCTGCACGCTCGCTTCCGCAATCACGGCTAATCTGTGTCTCGGCAAGTCCCTCCACGAGGCATGCGTGGCAGCATCGGATTACGTGCATCGTGCATTGCTGCAAGGCTATCGACCTGGCCGCAGCGAGATCGTCGTCCTGGATCATTTCGGCGCCGCTGCAGACACATGATCGAGTCGCGCGAACTCGAGGTCCATGGCGAAGACGGTCACCATTGGTCGCTGTCGGCACGCATTCCTGAAAACGCGCATGCCGCCTTGCTGTGGCTTCCGGCGCTCGGCGTCGCCGCGAGACACTACCTGCCCTTCGCCGACGCGCTGGCCGCGCATGGCATCGCCGTGTTCGCGCACGAATGGCGCGGCAACGGTTCCAGCAACTCCCGCGCGGATCGCGATCACGACTGGGGATATCGAGAACTGCTGATGTTCGACCTTCCCGCCAGCGAAGCCGCCATCGCAGGCGCCTATCCACATCTGCCGCGCATCATCGGCGGACACAGCCTGGGCGGCCAACTCGCCTGCTGCCGTCTTGCGCTGTCGCCGGAGTCGGCAGGCGCGTTATGGCTGGTCGCCAGCGGTTCGCCCTACTGGCGCGCGTTTCCCGCGCCGATTCGTTACGGGTTGCCGCTGGTGTATCGCTTCCTGCCATGGCTGGCGCGCAAGCGCGGCGCGCTGCCCGGACGACTGATCGGCTTCGGCGGCAACGAAGCGCGTTCGCTGATCGCCGACTGGGCTCGCACCGCCTTGAGCGGTGTCTACGCCGCGCAGGGCATGACTGAAGATATCGATGTGGCGATGGCGAATATCGATGCCCCGACACGTGCGGTGCTGTTGTCCAACGACTGGCTCGTGCCCGAATCATCGCTGAATTTCCTGCTCTCGAAGTTGCCGCGCTCAAGTACGGCAATCGAGACGCTCGACGCGCAGGCCTTGGGTATCGCCGCCGATCATTTTGCCTGGATGCAACAGCCACAAGCCGTTGCGCGTCATTTCGCTGAACGCACAACGGATATGGCGCCGCATCCGTGAACCGACTCGGATCGTAGCTGTGGAGGAGGCGGCCACACACAGGCCGCAGGGGGATCCTCGGTGCCATCGACACAATGCAATCCGATCTTGCGTCCTCCCTTCACCCGGGGCGGGCCCTCCGTGGGCGCCGTGCTCGCGATCACCGGCTTTCGACACAATTCGGCATCGTTGCTAGTATTGCTGGCAGAAGCTGACGAGGAAGGTGCGCGCATGGCGGTAATGTCCGAAGGGATTACGGCGGACCAGGATGGCCTGGGCACCCTGCTCTCCGAAGTTGCGCGCGGCGACAACGCCGCGTTTGAGCGTCTGTATCGTTCGACATCGTCCAAATTGTTCGGCATCTGTGCGCGCATCATTTCCGATCGGGCAGAGGCCGAAGACACCTTGCAGGAAGTCTTCACCACGGTCTGGCACAAGGCTGGCCAATTCGATGCCGCACGCGCCAGCGCGATGACGTGGCTGGCGATGATCGCGCGCAACAAGTCGATCGACCGGTTGCGTTCCAACGCCAACCTGCGCCAGAACACCAGTATCGAACTGGCGGACAACATCAGCGACAGCTCGCCGACGGGCCTGGAAGCCACTGAATTTGCCGACGATCAACGACGACTCAATGCCTGCCTTGGCGAACTCGATCCCGACCGTCAGACCCTGTTGCGTACCGCGTTTTTTGAAGGTGCGACCTACGAGGAACTGGCCGCGCGCAGCAACACGCCGCTGGGCACCGTCAAGAGCTGGATACGACGCAGCTTGCACAAGCTGAAAGTGTGTCTGGAACGATGAACGCCTCCTTCGACGTCCAGATGCAGGATCCGCCCGAGGGCGACGTGCTCGCGGCCGAGTACGTGTTGGGCGTGCTCGACGCCGACCAACGCCGGATCGCGATGCAGCGCGTGCAAACCGATCTGCAATTCGCGGGCGAAGTTGCCGCATGGGAGCGGCATTTTTCACCGTGGTTGCAAAGCATTGCGCCGATGGCCGTGGCCGATCACATCTGGCCGCGCATCCAGCAGACGCTGGGACTGCTTGGGCCGATGCGTGCCGATCGCACTACAACACCGCCGGCTTCGGCATCGTGGTGGGACAGCGTGGGGGTTTGGCGCTGGCTCAGTGCCGGTGGTTTCACTGCTGCCGCTGCAAGCCTGTTCGCGATGATGATCAACACGCAACGCCCGCAATCTGCGCCGACGCCCGCTCCGCCGATCGCCACCGTGCCCGTCCCGGCGCCCGCGATGGCCGTGCCCGACATGGTCGCCACGATGGCCGCAGACGATGGCGGCACCGCCTTCGTGGCCAACATCGATTCGCAGCACGGCAAGATCATGATGGTGCCGGTGTCCGTCGACAGTATTCCTGCTGGCGTGGTGCCCGAGTTGTGGCTGATCCCGGAAGGCGGCGCCGCGCTTTCACTGGGCCTGCTGGATCCAACGCGCGCGCATTCGGTCGACATTCCCGAGAGCATGCGTGATGCGATGTCTGCGACGTCGTTGCTCGCGGTGACGCTGGAACCGCCCGGGGGCGCACCGGGCGGAAAAGCCACCGGCCCTATCATCGCGAAGGGCGGCATCTTCCGTATCTGAGTTGTCGGTGCAGCGCATCCGAATGCGGGTTGGCATCGTAAACACGACCAGGCCCGCATCGTCGCTGGGCGATCAGGTCCCGCGAGTCCATGTATTCCGCACCCGCTTCGGTCGTTGATGTCCCAGCACAGCAACAGGCTCCGAATCCGCCTGCGCGCGGCCTGACGGCTACGATCGCGCGCTGGTTCGACACATCCGCTCGGATCGAGCGCAGCGGAGCCGAACTCGACCGCGTCGACTGGTTGCGCATAGTGCCTTTCATCGGCCTGCACCTCGCCTGCCTCGGCGTGATCTGGGTAGGTTTTTCGTGGTTCGCGCTGTGGACTGCGCTGGCGCTGTACTTCGTGCGCATGTTCGCGATCACCGGTTTCTATCACCGTTATTTCTCGCACAAGACCTTCAAGACCTCGCGGGTGATGCAATTCCTGTTCGCGTTGCTCGGCGCCAGCTGCGTGCAGCGCGGGCCGTTGTGGTGGGCGGCGCATCATCGCAACCACCATCGCCATGCCGATACGCCCCTCGACGTGCATTCGCCGGTCACCCGTAGTTTCATCGTCAGCCACATGGGCTGGTTCCTGACGCCGCGCGGTTTCCCGACCGATCACGCCGTGATCAAGGATCTGGAGAAGTTTCCGGAACTGCGTTGGCTCGATCGTTACGACCTGCTGATTCCGGTCTTGCTCGCGGTGGGTTTGTTCGTGCTTGGCGATGTGTTGGAAAGCCATGCGCCCGGGCTCGGCACCAATGGTTGGCAACTACTGGTCTGGGGTTTCTTCATCTCGACCATAGCGTTGTTCCATGTTGCCGTTACCATCAATTCACTGGCGCACGTCTGGGGCACGCGCCGTTTTTTCACGCGCGACAACAGCCGCAACAACTGGTTCCTCGCGCTGCTGACGATGGGCGAAGGCTGGCACAACAACCATCACTACTATCCCGGCTCCGCGAGACAAGGATTTCGCTGGTGGGAGATCGACATGACCTATTACGGCCTGCGTGCACTCGCCGCACTCGGATTGATCTGGGATCTGCGTCCCGTGCCTGCGAAGATTCTCGCGGCGGCGCGATCACATACCGGATCAGGACGTTGAGGTCGTTGCGGCGATGAAGATCGCTGTCATTGGTTCGGGTATCGCAGGGCTGGGCTCGGCTTGGCTGCTGTCGCGCAAGCACGACGTCACCTTGTTCGAGGCCAACGACTACCTGGGTGGCCACACGCATACCCATGACATTGAACTGCAGGGCCGCCACTACGCCGTCGATACCGGCTTCATCGTCTTCAATGGCGCGCACTACCCGCTGTTGACCCGATTGTTCGCCGAACTCGGTGTCGAGACGCAGCCGACCACGATGAGTTTCTCGGTGCAGAACCAAGCCAGCGGCATGGAGTACAACGCCGGCACGGTGGATGGGCTTTTTTGCCAGCGCAAGAACCTTCTGAACCCGCGCTTTCTGCGCATGGCAGCGGATATCGTGCGTTTCTATCGCAATGCACCGGCATTGCTGCGACGGCAAGGCGCCGGGCCGACGCTTGGCGAATTCCTGACCGAAAAAAACTATTCCGCCGCATTCCGCGACGAGCACATCGTGCCGATGGCGGCCGCGTTGTGGTCGATGTCCGCGTCGCAGGTGCTGCAGTTCCCACTGCTGCACCTGCTGCGCTTCATGGACAACCACCACATGCTGCAGGTCAACGGCCGGCCGGAGTGGCGCGTGGTCACGGGCGGGTCGCAGCGTTACATCGACGCAATGCGTGCACGCTGGACGGTGCAAGAGCGGATCGGTTGTCCTGTGCGTGGCATTGCTGGAATTGGCGGCCGCGTGCAAATCGACAGCGCTGCCGGCCAGGAAACCTTCGACCATGTCGTGCTGGCCTGCCATGCCGACCAGGCGCTGGCAATGCTGCGCGATGCCACGCCGACAGAACGCAGGATTCTCGAAGCCATGCCATTCCAGGACAACGAAGTGGTTCTGCATACCGACGCGCGCCTGCTGCCGAAACATCGCAAGGCTTGGGCTGCCTGGAATGCGTACGTGCCTGCACCCGGGCACGCTGCATCCGAGCAGGCCCATTGCACCGTCAGTTATTGCATGAACCTGCTGCAATCCCTGGACGCGCCCGAGCCAATCGTGGTCACGCTCAATCGCAGCGCCGAGATCGATCCGGGCAGGATCCTGCGGCGCCTGCGTTATCAGCATCCATTGCAGACGCTCGCATCGGTCGCCGCTCAAGCGCGCAAAGTGGAAATCCAGGGACAACGCAACTTGTGGTTCGCAGGTGCCTATTGGGGCTACGGCTTCCACGAGGACGGATTGCGCAGCGCCGTCGAAGTCGCGCAAGGGCTCGGAGTGGCATGGCCATGAACACCCTGCTCCGCACTGACCTTGACGCCACTGCAACTCGCGTGCAGGTGCTCAACAACGACAACGTCATTGCGAAACATCCTTTTGAAAGTGCGATCTACGAAGGCTGGATCCGCCACCGCCGTTACGCACCGCACCCGCACGCGTTCCGGTATCGCACGTGCATGCTTTATGTCGATCTCGCCGAAATCGACAGCATCTTCGCCGGACGCCGATTCTGGTCGGTCGGCCGTCGCAACATCGCCGAATTCCGCCGCGGCGATTTTTTCGGCGATGCCGACATTCCACTCGACACCGCGGTTCGCGACAAGGTCCAGGCCGACGCGGGACATCGTCCAGCCGGACCGATTCGGCTGCTGACGCACCTGCGCTACTTCGGCTCCAGCTTCAATCCCGTGAGTTTTTATTATTGCTATGCGGCCGATGGCGTCACGCTGGACACGATCGTCGCCGAGATCACCAATACGCCGTGGAAAGAGCGGCATGCCTACGTCCTGCCGATCGCGAATGCCGAAGCCCACGGCAGCATGCGTGGCTGGCGTTTCGAAAAACGCTTCCATGTGTCGCCCTTCATGCCGATGCAACGGCAGTACGACTGGCGCTTCGGCACGCCGGACGATGTGCTCCGCGTCAACATGGATGTGTACGACGGCGAGCAAAAGAACTTCGACGCGACGCTGGTGCTGGACCGGCTTGAACTTACCGGCGCCAATCTCGCACGCGTGCTGGTCCGCTACCCGTTGATGACGATGAAAGTCGTCGTCGCGATCCATTGGCAGGCGCTGCGGCTGTGGCTGCGCGGCAATCCCGTCCACGACCATCCTGGCAAACCCGGAAGCACGACATGAATACCCGCATCGAAGCGATGCCTTCCGACGACACTGCCCCATCGGCGTTGCAACGAATGCTGCGCACGCGCCTGCTCGCCACGATGGGCGATTTGCGCGACTGCCATTTAGTGTTCGAGGACGCGCTGGGCGTCACCGAACTAGGGCAGCCGGCTACGAATGGTCGGGACACTTTGCACGCGCGGGTCCGCGTCGGCGATCCAGATTTTTACCGCCAGGTGGCGCTCAATGGCAGCGTGGGAGCGGGTGAAGCCTACATGGATAGTTTGTGGGAGTGCGACGACCTTGTGTCGCTGGTGCGCATCCTGGTGCGCAACCGCGATCGCCTCGATGCAATGGAAACTGGCTTCGCCCGTATCGGCGCATTCGCCATGCGCGTCGTGCATGCGATGACACGCAATACGCGCGCAGGCAGCCGCCGCAACATCGCCGCACATTATGATCTTGGCAATGCGCTGTACCGCCTGTTCCTCGATGACAACTTGATGTACTCGTCGGCGATCTTCGAGTCGGAAGACGAGTCGCTGGAGGTGGCTTCGATCCGCAAGCTCGATCGCATCTGCCAAAAACTTGGATTGCGCCCGGAACACCACGTCGTCGAAATCGGCACCGGCTGGGGCGGTTTCGCCTTGCATGCGGCCGGCAAGTACGGCTGCCGCGTCACCACCACGACAATCTCAAAGGAGCAGTTCGCACTGGCCAACGAACGCATCGCCGCTGCCGGCCTGTCCCATCGCATCACTGTGCTGCTGCAGGATTATCGCGACCTGCAAGGGACATACGATCGCGTCGTCTCGATCGAGATGATCGAAGCCATCGGACACCAGTATCTCGATACGTATTTCCGCAAGGTCGGTACGCTGTTGAAGGACGATGGCATGGCCCTGATCCAGGCCATCACCATCGAAGACCATCGTTACAAGCAGGCGTTGCAGTCGGTCGATTTCATCAAGCGCCACGTCTTCCCCGGCAGCTTCATTCCCTGCAACCAGGCCATGCATACCGCACTCGCGCGCAGCAGTGACCTGCGCCTGTTCAACCTTGAGGACATCGGCCCGAGTTACGCACTGACGTTGCGCGCGTGGCGCGAGCGTTTCATGGCGCGCCTGCCGGAAGTGCGTGCGCTCGGTTATGACAAGCGTTTCGTGCGCATGTGGGAGTTCTATCTGGCCTATTGCGAGGGTGGCTTCCGCGAGCGGTCGATCGGCGACGTACAACTGCTGCTGGTCAAACCGGGCGCGCGTCCGCTCCAATTCGCACCTTCGCTTGCAGCATGAGCAATCTCGCCAACGCCATCGCTTCGCAGCTGCTGTGGCTTCTTGCCGTCGGCGGCGCGGCGCGCGGCTTTGGCTGGGCCGGGCCGGTCGGTGTCTGCGTATTCGCCATGCTGCAGATGCAAGGCAACAACGCGAACCGGAAGGATCTGCATGCGGTCGTCGTTTGCGTGGCGATCGGTTTCTTGTGTGATTCGATGTTCGCAACGACCGGTATGGTGCGTTACGCATCACCTGGCCCGTGGCCGCAACTGGCGCCGGTGTGGATCGTCGCATTGTGGGCGAGCCTGGGTCTGACACTGCAGCATTCCCTTTCGTTTCTGCAATCGCGCTTGTGGCTTGCCGCGTTGCTGGGCGCGATGGCCGCGCCGTCGTCCTACTACGCAGCCGCGCGCGCGTGGCACGCAATCGATCTGGCGCAACCACTGGCGGCGACGCTGGCGATGCTTGCAGTCACATGGGCCATCGTCTTGCCGCTGGTGGTGCTCATTGCCCGTCGCCAGCAGTCGGTTTCTGGCCTGCACATTCAACCTTCGGAACTTTCGTCATGACCCGCGAGATCATATCGACATCCCCGAGCCGAACCGCACTTGCCGCCACGCAACCCGCCCCCGCCCGCGAAAGTTTGATCATCGCCATGGCTGAACGGGGATGGGTGCCGGACGTCTTGTTGCGGCATGGGATCCGGCAACTGTGCGCCCAGCGGCTGCGTGACGAACGCGCTGGCGATGTCGAGGGCTCATGGGCGCGCTTCCAGGCCTTGCTGGATGAGTTGCGCAGCAGCGCGATCGCCATCGAAACCGATGCCGCCAATGCGCAGCACTACGAACTGCCACCACGTTTCTTCGAGCTGTCGCTGGGCAAACGGCTGAAATACAGTTCGTGCTACTGGGACGACACCACGCCCGGCCTTGATGCCGCCGAGGAACGCATGCTGGAAATCTACGGCCAACGCGCTGAGCTCGCCAACGGGCAGGACATCCTGGAACTGGGTTGCGGCTGGGGTTCGCTGACGCTGTGGATGGCCGAGCGCTATCCACAATCGCGCATCACCGCCGTGTCGAACTCGCGCCCGCAGCGCGAGTTCATCGAAGCGCAATGCCGGGCCCACAAGCTCGGCAACGTCACCGTCATCACCCATGACGTCAACACCTTGCAACTCGACGAAACCCGGTTCGACCGCGTGGTGTCGATCGAGATGTTCGAGCACATGCGCAACTACGAAGCGTTGCTGTCGCGCATCGCCTCGTGGCTCAGGCCCGGCGGAAAACTGTTCGTGCATATTTTCTGCCATCGCGAGCTGATGTATCCGTTCGAGACGGCGGCGTCGAATGACTGGATGGGACGCTATTTCTTCACCGGCGGCCTGATGCCATCCGCCGATACCCTGCTGCACTTCCAGCGCGATCTGCGCATCGAGCAGCAATGGCGCCTGTCAGGCCAGCACTACGAAAAAACCGCGAATGCATGGCTGCTCAAACAGGATGCGAATCGCGACGCCATCATGTCCGTGTTCGACGAAACCTATGGCGCAGATGCAAAGCTCTGGTGGCAACGCTGGCGCATGTTCTGGATGGCCTGCGCCGAGCTGTTCGGCTACGACGACGGCAACGAGTGGCTGGTTGGCCACTACCGTTTCATACGAGCGGTGTAGGGAGCGCCTCTGGGCGCGAATGGCCATCTCAGTAACGCTCATCGCGCCACTCGGCGCGTTATTGCAGATCCAGGCCGCCAAGATAGAAACGGCATCGACGCAAAAAAGCCAGTGAGCGAACTCACTGGCCTTTGACATTACAGATGGTGCGCCCGGAGAGATTCGAACTCCCGACCCCCAAGTTCGTAGCCTGGTGCTCTATCCAGCTGAGCTACGGGCGCGCAGAAGCGGAATTGTGCCGAATCAAGCACTGGTTCGTCAATTCAAATGACACCTTGAAACTGGCGGAGAGTGAGGGATTCGAACCCTCGATCAGGCTTTTGACCCGATACTCCCTTAGCAGGGGAGCCCCTTCAGCCACTCGGGCAACTCTCCGATCACGTTGCGCGCAACGTGCGGCGAAGGATACCGGTTCAACCGGCCCGAGGTAAACCTTCGGCTGTCATCGACGCGTCACCCGCTTCCGGCTGACGGCCTTCATCACCCTGATGGATGCGCTGATAGATCTCCTCGCGATGCACCGGGACGTCCTTGGGCGCGTTGATGCCGATCCGCACCTGATTTCCCTTTACGCCGAGCACGGTGACGGTGACCGCGTCCCCAATCATCAATGTCTCACCAACACGGCGGGTCAAGATAAGCATATGTTTTCTCCAAGGGCCGGCACCCTGTTGCTCCGGCAAAACATCCTCGTCCGACAGCGGGCGAAAACGTTTCCATCAATTACCAGACGTGAAGCATGTGACCCCGCGGCCAGCCGGTCAACTAGGTCACAAGTCATGGTTACGAGGCCGAACGCAGTTTTTGCGAGATCCAATCATGAACATCGGACAACGCAGCCACCAGCTCAGGCCCGTCATCGCCCCCGCCCTGCGCCAGATCGGCACGGCCTCCGCCCTTGCCGCCGATTTGATTTGCGACGTGCGAGAGCAGTTCTCCCGCCTTGATCTTGCCCGCAGCCGCGCCGCTGACGCCTGCGACCAGCGACGCCTTGCCTCCGCTGGTGCCGGCCAGGACGATGACGGCGTCCCCAAGTTGTTGCTTGAGCCGATCCACCGCATCGCGCAGGGCCTTGGCGTCGAACCCGTCCAGACGCTTCGACAAAACCTTGATACCGTCGACCAATTGCGCACTGCCAGCCAGATCGGAGGTTGCGCCGGAAGCCGCCTTGGCCTTCAACGCTTCGAGTTCGCGCTCCAGCCTGCGCTGCCGATCGGTGATCTGCCTGACCTTCTCCACGACGTCCTGCGCGGTTCCGCCAAGCAATTGTGCTGCTTCGCCCAGACGGCGCTCCTCATCGGCGATGTAATCGAGGGCGCCCTGCCCGGTCACTGCCTCGACCCGGCGCACCCCGGCAGAGACACCGCCTTCGGATACGATCTTGAACAAACCGATGTCGCCGGTGCGGCTGACGTGCGTGCCTCCACACAGTTCCGTGGACGTTTCACCCATGCGCAACACGCGGACGTGCTCGCCGTATTTTTCGCCAAACAACGCCATGGCGCCGAAATCCAGCGCTTCCTGCATGGCCATGTTGTGGATTTCGGCCTCGTGGTTGGCACGGATTTCGGCGTTGACGCGTCGCTCGATTTCGGCAATTTCCTGCGCCGTCACCGGCTGGAAATGGGAAAAGTCAAAACGCAGCCGATCCGGCGCAACCAGCGAGCCCTTCTGCATGACGTGCGTGCCCAGCAACTGGCGCAGCGCCGCGTGCAACAGATGCGTCGCCGAATGATTCAGCACGGTCGCGGCGCGGCGCGGCGCGTCCGAAGCGGCCACCAGATGGTCGCCACGCCGCAGCGTGCCGGCGGTGATTCGGCCGATGTGGCCATGGAACTGGCCGGCAAATTTTTGCGTGTCGCGCACTTCGAAGCGCACGCCCTGCTCGTCCAGTTCACCGATATCGCCAACCTGGCCACCGCTTTCCGCGTAGAACGGGGTGCGATCGAGGAACACGATCGCGTCGTCGCCCGATTCGATGGCATCGACCGGACGGCCGTCCTTCAACAGCGCGACCACTTGCAGGCCGCCCGCAGTCATGGCGTCGTAGAGGAACTCGGTGGGTTTGAGCTGCGCCACCAGTTCCGCGGGCAGCGCCGTACCCGACGCAAACTTGCCCGCTGCGCGCGCGGTTTCGCGTTGCTGGGTCATGGCGGCATCGAAGCCAGCCATGTCGACTTGCAAGCCACGTTCACGGGCGATGTCGGCGGTCAGATCGACCGGGAAGCCGTAGGTGTCGTACAGACGGAATGCGTCGAGGCCGCCGATCGTGTCACTCGAGTGCTTGGCGATCTCATCAAAAATACGCATGCCGCTGTCGAGCGTTTCCGCGAAGCGTTCCTCTTCGGCCTTGAGCACGCGCGCAACCAGATCGCGCTTGCTGGAAAGCTCCGGGTAGGCCTCGCCCATCGCCTCGTCCAGTGTGGCGACCAGTTGGTGGAAGAAAGGTTCTCGCACACCCAACATCCAGCCGTGACGCAGCGCGCGACGGATGATGCGACGCAGGACATACCCGCGGCCTTCGTTGGAAGGCAACACGCCGTCGACAATCAGGAACGAACATGCGCGGATATGATCGGCGATCACGCGCAGTGACTTGTTTTCGAGATCGGCGGTGTGCGTGTGCTTCGCCGCGGAGCGGATCAACTTCTGAAACAGGTCGATTTCGTAGTTGCTGTTGGTGTGCTGCAGGACCGCGGCCAGACGTTCCAGTCCCATGCCGGTATCGACGCATGGCGCCGGCAGTGGCTGCAGGCTACCGTCGGGTTGCTTGTCGAACTGCATGAACACCAGGTTCCAGATTTCGATGTAGCGGTCACCATCCTCATCCGGAGAGCCCGGTGGGCCGCCAGCGTATTGCTCGCCATGGTCGTAGAAGATTTCGGTACACGGCCCGCACGGGCCGGTGTCGGCCATCTGCCAGAAATTGTCGCTGGCGAACGGCGCGCCCTTGTTGTCGCCGATGCGGACGATGCGCTCGGCGGGGATACCAATGTCCTTGTTCCAGATATCGAAGGCTTCGTTATCGGTCTGGTACACCGTGACCAGCAAGCGCTCCTTCGGCAGCTTCCAGACCTCGGTCAGCAATTCCCACGCCCAGGCGATAGCGTCCTTCTTGAAGTAGTCGCCGAACGACCAGTTGCCCAGCATCTCGAAGAAGGTGTGGTGGCGCGCCGTGTAGCCGACCTGGTCGAGGTCGTTGTGCTTGCCGCCGGCGCGCAGGCAGCGCTGCACATCCGCGGCGCGCACGTAGCTGCGCTTCTCGGCGCCAAGGAACACATCCTTGAACTGCACCATGCCGGAATTGGTGAACAGCAGGGTGGGGTCATTGCCTGGCACTAGCGGCGCCGATGGCACCAGCGTGTGGCCCTTGCCTCGAAAGAATTCAAGGAAATCGCTGCGGATTTCGGAGGTGGTTTTCATGTGGGATCGGAAGTTGACGGGCGGGCGAGCGGTCGCCAGACCATCAAGGTGAGGGTACGGCGTCGAGCAGACAACCCAATACCATCAAGGTTAGCAGGCTGGGCAGCGAGGTTGCGACGGAAGCAGGATGCCAAGACCGCAACCCGGATAACCCCGGAGTTGATCATGGGGCACCCGGGGACTCTTCGTGACGTGGCAAAAATCCCCAGGTGCAGCCTGCGGCTTTACCCGGGCTACGCGTCGTCAGTTATCCGGGTCGACACGCGTGGCAGCGCGAATGTGCTCGGAGGCGAAGCCGCGACGGAACAGGAAATCCGCAGCCTTGCGTTGCAGGCCCCGGTCGCTGAAGACCTGCTCGCCGAAGCGACGTCGTGCGACATCGCGAGCGTTCTGCGTCCAGTCACCATCGAATGCATCGAGTACGGCCTCGACCGCGGCGCGATCGAGGCCATGCATTGCCAGTTCTGCACGGATCCGGATCGGGCCATAACCATTGCCGGCGCGGGCGCGAAGCAGGCTGGCGGCGAAGCGTCCATCGTCTTGCCACCCGTTCCCGGCCAGTTTTTCGATGGCGGCTTGCGCGTCATCGAATTCGACGCCACGTGCGGCCAGCTTGCGAGCCAATTCTTTCTTGGAATGCTCGCGTCGAGTCAGCAGACTCAGCGCGCGCTGGACCGGCGTCAATTCGACCGGCGTGCGGCGCGGCTTGCGAACTGGTCGGGGCGGCGATACATCGTTCATGGCAACCTCCACCGCGATTCTGATCCCACGCTTTGTCTATGTAGAGCGGAGCTTGCTCCGCTGCTTTTCGCGCCTTGGATCAAGAGCAGCTGAGCAAGCTCGGGTATACAAAGACCGTCGAGATTCCAGGGAACTGATGATCAGCATGTCTTTGATTACCCCGCCCTTTCGCCTGAGTTAAGCGGCGTTGAAACCACCCAGCTCAAACCTCAGCGTCTTCCGCCTCCGGCTCCACTTCGACACGCGGCACCACAACAGGCTTCAACTTCTCGCGCAACGCCGCTTCCAAGCGCGCCGCGACCTGACGATTGTCCTTCAGGTATTGGCGTGCGTTTTCCTTGCCTTGACCGATGCGTTCATCGCCGTAGCTGTACCAGGCGCCGGCCTTGTCGATCATCTTGTGCAACACACCCAATTCGATGAGCTCGCCTTCGCGGCTGATGCCTTCGCCATAAAGAATCTCGGTGATGACCTGCTTGAATGGCGGCGCCATCTTGTTCTTGACCACCTTGATGCGGGTCTCGTTGCCGATGATCTCGTCGCCTTTCTTGACCGCGCCGATGCGGCGGATATCCAGGCGGACGGAGGCGTAGAACTTGAGCGCATTACCGCCCGTGGTCACTTCCGGACTCTGGCCGGGCATCATCTGGCCGATCTTCATGCGCAGCTGGTTGATGAAGACCACCATGCAGTTGCTGCGCTTGATGTTGCCGGTGAGTTTGCGCAGCGCCTGGCTCATCAATCGTGCCTGCAGACCCGGCAGCTGGTCGCCCATTTCGCCTTCGATCTCGGCACGCGGTGTCAGCGCGGCGACGGAGTCGATCACAACCATGTCGACGGCGCCGGAGCGCACCAGCATGTCGGTAATTTCCAGGGCCTGCTCGCCGGTGTCTGGCTGCGAGACCAGCAGGTCATCGACGTTGACGCCAAGTTTCTGCGCGTAGCCCGGATCGAGTGCGTGTTCGGCATCGACGAATGCAGCCGTGCCGCCAGCCTTCTGGCATTCGGCGATCGCCTGCAACGTCAACGTGGTCTTGCCCGAGGACTCCGGCCCGTAGATTTCGACGACGCGCCCCTTGGGCAACCCACCGATACCAAGCGCGATGTCGAGCATCAACGAGCCGCTGCTGATCACTTCGGCGGCGATCGCCGTGCGGTCCCCCATCAGCATCACCGAACCCTTGCCGAATTGTTTTTCGATCTGGGCCAGGGCTGCAGAAAGTGCGCGCTTCTTGTTCTCGTCCATCGTCGGTTTCCTTGCTGATTGTTTGGTTGGATGCAGCCTAGCGATGACAGATCGCAACAGCTGAGATTGGTTTGCCGGTGATTGAAATTAGTCCCCACGGGCAGGTTGTGGGTATCCGGTTTATGCCCTGCGGCATGTCGGAAAATTCCGGGTGAGCCCGTCGGAAAACTGCCGCGAAATGGATTTGGATCACCGGCTCGGCCGTACAAGGCCGCAGTACAAGCCTTCGATCGCGAAGTCCTGTCCTGGGAGCACTTCAATGGGTTGGTAATCAGGATTGCGTGGCAACAGGCGGATGCCGTCCTTTCCGATCTTCAGCAGCTTGATGGTGATTTCGTCATCGATCCGCGCCACGACGATCTGGCCCGAGCGCGCGTCCTGGGTGCGATGCACACCGACCAGATCGCCATCGAAGATGCCTTCGTCGCGCATCGAGTCGCCCTTGACCTTGAGCAGGTAATTCGGCGCCGGGGAAAAGAAGGTGCGATCGAGCAATACGTAATCCTCGGATCCGATGTCCGCCCCGACGGGGACACCAGCCGCGACCTGCCCCAGTACCGGCAGCCGAAGCGTGTCTTCATCGCTGGCCGTCAGCGTCAACTCACGTTGCGGGGGAACCGGCATCTGTCGAACCCGGATGCCGCGGGCGCGGCCCGGAATGCGTTCGATGGCGCCGGCAGCCTCGAGGGCTTCGAGGTGGTACTGGGCACCGCGCACGCCCTTGAAGCCGAAGGCCCGGGCGATCTCGGTCTGCGACGGCGGCATGCCCTCGGCCTCGATGCGCTCGGCAATCATGCCGAGGATGGCTTGCTGGGTATCGGTCAGGTTCATGGTTAGTAGTAATACTACTAACGAAATGACGTGTCAACGATGTCGTGCGTTGCCGCGATGTCAGGAGTGCTTTGGATCGCGCCCACCATAGCTGCGGTATTTTCCAGATGAGAGCGGTGGTCAAGACCCACCCTACGGGTCATGGCAGATTCGTTTCAGGGCGTCATCAATGCATCCAACCCACGCAATGCTGCCGCCACCGTCTGCCGCCGCACCGCTTCGCGGTCCCCATCGAAATGGAACAGCTCCGCCTTCGGATAACCACCGCGGCGTTTCCACGCAATCCACACCGTGCCGACGGGCTTGCCCTCGATCGCTCCACCCGGGCCAGCGATGCCGGTCACGGCCACCGCAACACTGGCGCCCGATTTGACCAGCGCGCCGGAAACCATTTCGATCACCGTTTCGCGGCTGACTGCGCCGTGTGTCTCCAACGTCTGCGGGCGCACACCCAGCAGCGCCTGCTTGGCCTCGTAACTGTAGGCGGCCATGCCGCAATCGAACCACTCCGATGAGCCGGCGATGTCAGTGACGGTCTTGGCGATCCAGCCGCCGGTGCAGCTTTCTGCGGTCACCAGATGATCGTGGTTGGTGCGCAGCCGCGCCCCTTGGCGTTCGGCCAATGCGCGCAGTTCGGCGTCGGTAGGATGTGTCATCGGCTGGCTGCGCATCAAGGGAACGGTCTTGTAGCGTAAAAGCATGGCTGCGTCGATTGTGGATGCGCATTGCTTCGCATCCGCGAAAAAAAAACGGCCCGCGCTAGGCGGGCCGTCAGGTGTCACGGAGGTTCGACTCAATAATTGATGCGGAAAGTCACGCCGTACGTGGCTGGCGCTGCAAGAAACGCGTTGTAGGAATTGAGCGGGTTGCCCGGCACTGCATTGATGTTTTGCAGCGGCGCATCGAACCCGACCTGTGCGTAATCCTCGTCGGTGATGTTCTGGCCCCACAGCTCCAGCATCCAGCCCTTGTCGCTCGCGCCAAAACCGATACGCGCATTGACCACGGTGTAGGCGTCCTGCATTTTTTCCGGATCCAGATCCGAGCCGGTGTTGTAGTCCGACATGTACTTGGCGCCAAGATGGAAGCGGGCCATCAGGTCGTTGGCGAAGTCCCACTCATAGGTCATCGATGCAGAACTCGACCAATACGGCGCAAAGCTGATTTGGCTACCCGGCAGCTTGTACAGCGCGCCGGGACTGCTTGCAGGAGTTGCCAGGAATTCTGGTGTTGGCCTTTCATCGCCATAGCGCGTGTCCGCATAGGTCACGCCACCTTGCAGCATCAGGCCGGTGACCGGCTGCCACAGGATTTCCGTGTCTATGCCTTTGGAAATCACTTCCGGGATCGAACGCACCACGAAGCTGGTGCCGAGGAAGCTGTTGAGCTGGAAATCCTCGTAGGTCTGGTGGAACAACGTGGCATTGAGCAGCAGGTTGCCGCCCATCCATGTGGTCTTGGCGCCCAACTCGAAACTGTCGACAAACTCGCCCGGGAACGACGTGTCCAGCACTGGAACGATGCCTGGGCCGCCGCTCGACAGACCATTGGACGACTGCACCCGATCAAGGTTGAACCCGCCGGCCTTGTAACCGCGCGCCGCGGAGGCGTAGGTCATCACTTGCTCATTCCAACGATAGGCGCCCTTGAGCGTACCCGACCATTCCTTTTCCTCGCGCTCCTGCCTGGTGTCGCGGCTGGCAGCGTTATGCGCAGGATTGGTCCACGGCAAGCAGCTGAACGCAATGATGTTGCTGACGATGGTTTGCTGCGTCGCCGGCGGCAGTAACGCGAACGGAACACCGCGCCCGGTCAACGAGACGGCAATGCGGCCGACCGCGCCGGCCTGGCCACCCGTCGCAGGATTGAAGTACGAAGCACACGCCGTGCCGCCACTGGGATTGCTGTAGGCAGATTCGAGCTTCTTGTCCTCCCGGGTGTAACGCAAACCGAGGGTGATATCGAACGCGTCGGTCGCATGGAAGGTGTTGTTGGTGAATACCGCCAGGCTCTTTGCGTTCTGTTTGTAGCGGTCCTGCGCGGACAGGTCCCCAAAGCCGACGCTGTACGGCTGTAGCGTGATTTCCTGCAGGAACGTATTGGACGACGGTGCGTTGCGGAACGCGGGGTTGATGCTGGTCAGCAGTGCGGACGACAGATACTGGCCGTACTGCGAACCGATCCGGTAGCTTTCGTTGCGGCTGAGGTCTTCATCGGAATAGAACGCGCCGACCATCCAGTCGATGCGATCGGTTGCGCCGGTCAAGCGCAGTTCCTGGGTGAAGGTCTCGAAACCCGTGAAGGCTTCATCTTCGTTGGCGGGACGATAGAGGACGTCGGCCGAACTGAAATCGAAATCCAGTCCGTTGATCGCCTGCCAATCGCGCTTGGACGTGATCGACGTCAACGTCGCGCCACCAAACCACGGTGAGGACCAGTTGGCTTCCCCAGACAAGCCTTTGTCCTTGATGTCCGATTCGGTGCTGCGGTTGCTGTAGGCCACGCGGTTGAAGGGATCAGCGGTCAGCGCCACGCCTTCATCCGGCGACAGGCGGTTCATGATGTCGCCGGTCAGGCCACGGACCGTGGTCACGGCGGTGCAGCAGTTTTCCTCGCGGCTGGTGTAGTCGGCGATGATGTTGATGTCGAGGTCGTCATTGGGCTGGAACAGCAATTGCCCACGCAAGGAATGGAAATTCTGGTCGTAGTCCTCATTCCCGGCGCGCGGGCCGGCGCCGGTGCGCACGTCCATGAAGCCATCGCGCTCGCGTTTGGCGCCGTAGATGCGGAATGCGGCGCGTTCGCCCAAGGCGGTGTTGAAGGCCGCCGAAACGCCATGCGCGTCGTAGTTGCCGATAGTGAGCTCACCCTCGACGCTGGTCTCGTAGTTCGGCCGGCGCGTGATGACGTTGATGACGCCCGCCGAGGTGTTCTTGCCGAACACGGTGCCTTGCGGCCCCTTCAATACCTCGATGCGTTCGATCTCGCCAAGGTCGCCGAAGCCGACGCCGTTGCGCGGGCGATACACGCCATCAATGACGATGCCGACCGAGGATTCAAGACCGGCGTTGTCGCCTACCGTACCCACGCCACGGATGCGCGCCGTGGTCAGCGCTTCGCTCTGCGTGCTGGTGACGGTGAGGCCAGGCACCAGCACCTGTAGGTCCTTCACATCGCGAACGCCTGTGTCCTGCAGGATTTCCTCGGACAAGACGGTGATTGCGATCGGAACATCCTGCAGCTGTTCTTCGCGCTTCTGCGCGGTGACGGTGATCGCGTCCAGCGTTTTGGGCACGTCGTCGGTGGTGGCAGGCGCAGTCGCGGCGTCCTGCGCGTGAGCGGGCATCTGTGTCAGCGATCCCAGTGCAACGAGTACGGCCAGCGTCAACTGCTTCCGTCCCAGCGTAGATACAACCATGTTGTCCCCTCCCAAGTATGTGAATAACGAGCAATGTCGTTAGAAATGCAAAACGTCCCCACGTATTCCTTTTGATCAGTACTGCACTGCGTTCAACCTGGTCGAAGCGCGATGGGCTTGAGCCGGGTTTCCACGGCACGCGGCACTGGATGGGCGGAACGTAGCACATCCCGCACCGTATGGGCGCGTGTTTAAAGGTGTCGGCGGTGACTGGCGAACCAGCTAATTCGGGCACACTAGCCAGCTCCTCGCGACGTACTCGTTTTCTGGATGTCCGCAGACCAGCACACGCCCTTGATGCGCCAGTTCTTCGCCGCCAAGGCTGAACATCCGGACGTCTTGTTGTTCTTCCGCATGGGCGACTTCTACGAGCTGTTCCATGACGACGCGCGCAAGGCGGCGCGGCTGCTCGACATCACCCTGACCCAGCGCGGCAGCTCTGCCGGCCAACCCATTCCGATGGCCGGTGTGCCGCATCACGCGGCCGAAGGTTATCTGGCGCGATTGGTGGCCTTGGGGGAGTCGGTTGCTATCTGCGAGCAGATCGGGGATCCGGCACTGGCCAAGGGACTGGTCGAACGCAAGGTGGTGCGCATCGTCACGCCGGGGACGGTGACCGACGAGGCGCTGTTGCAGGATCGCCGCGACACGTTGCTGATGGCGGTGTCGCGTGGCAGCACATCATCCAAAGGCCGCGGTTTCGGGATCGCATGGGCGGATCTGGCCGGTGGCAGATTCCTGGTCAACCAGGTCGACAGCGACGACGCGCTGGAAGCGGAACTGTCGCGGCTGGAGCCGGCCGAACTGTTGCTGCCCGACGAAGACGGCTGGCCTGGCTTCCTGGTCGAGCGCAAGGGTTTGCGCCGCCGCGCGCCATGGTTGTTCGATGCCGACAGCGGCCGGCGACAGTTGTTGCAGTTCTTCGGCTTGCACGACCTGTCCGGATTCGGTCTCGAGGACAAGCCACTGGCCGTTGCCGCCGCGAGCGCCCTGCTCGGCTATGTCGAGGAAACACAGAAACAGCGCTTGCCGCACCTCACCACGATCGCCTTCGAGCCATCCAGCGATGCGATCGCGATGAATGCCGCGACGCGGCGGCATCTGGAACTGGATACGCGCATTGACGGCGACACCCGGACGACGTTACTCGGCGTGCTCGATTCCACCATCACGCCGATGGGCGGGCGCATGCTGCGGCGCTGGCTGCATCGTCCGTTGCGCGACCGCCGCGTGCTGGGCCAGCGCCATCATGCCGTGACCGCACTGATTGACCATCGCGCTGACGATGCCCTGCGCGATGCCTTCCGCGCATTGGGCGATGTCGAGCGCATCCTGACGCGTATCGCGCTGCGTTCGGCCCGGCCACGCGATCTGAGCACCTTGCGCGATGCCCTTGGCTTGCTGCCACGCGTTCGCGACACCCTCGCCCACTCGATTCGCCGCGCCTGCAAGCGCTGGCCGGCGGGCTCGGTGAGCACGCGGCACCAGCAGCCTTGCTGGCGAAGGCCATCGTGCCGCAACCGCCGCTGCTGGCACGCGATGGCGGTGTCATCGCCGACAGTTACGACGACGACCTCGACCAGCTGCGACGCTTGTCCACCAATGCCGATCAATTCCTGATCGATCTCGAAGCCCGTGAGCGTGCGAGCAGCGGCATCGCCACGCTCAAGGTCGGATACAACCGCGTGCACGGTTATTACATCGAGATCAGCAAGGGACAAAGCCAGAAGGCGCCGACGCATTACACACGGCGGCAGACGCTGACCGGTGCCGAGCGCTACATCACCGAGGAATTGAAACAGTTTGAGGACAAGGTGTTGTCGGCACGCGAGCGCTCGCTGACGCGGGAGAAGCTGCTGTACGAAGGGCTCCTCGAAATACTCAACGAAAATCTCGATCCGCTGAAAGCGTGCGCCAACGCGCTGAGCGAACTGGATGTGCTGGCCTGTTTCGCAGAGCGTGCGCAGGCCCTCGATTGGTCGCGTCCACAACTGGACGACGAACCGCGACTGCATATCGAACGCGGGCGGCACCCTGTCGTCGAAGCGGTGCGCAACGAGCCATTCGAACCGAATGATCTGATGCTCGGCACATTTACACCCGCTCATACTGAGCCGGTCGCCCTTCCACAGGCTCAGGGTGAGCGGAACATACGCATGCTGGTCATCACTGGCCCCAACATGGGCGGCAAGAGCACCTACATGCGGCAGAACGCGTTGATCGTGCTGCTGGCGCATATCGGCAGCTTCGTGCCCGCGGCGCGGGCCGAGATTGGTCCGATCGATCGCATCCTCACGCGTATCGGCGCGGGCGATGATCTGGCGCGCGGCCAATCGACGTTCATGGTCGAGATGTCGGAGACCAGCTACATCCTGCACCACGCCACCGAGCAATCACTGGTGCTGATGGACGAAATCGGCCGCGGCACGTCGACCTACGACGGACTCGCATTGGCTGATGCGGTCGCGCGACATCTCGCATCAGTGAATCGTTGTTACACACTGTTCGCGACACACTATTTCGAGTTGACGGCCTTGGCCGAGCCCGGCAGCGGCATCGCCAACGTGCACCTGGATGCGGTCGAACATGGCGACACACTGGTCTTCATGCATGCAGTGAAGGACGGCCCGGCCGATCGCAGTTTCGGCTTGCAGGTCGCCGCGCTTGCGGGCCTGCCGAGACAGGTCATACGACAGGCGCGCGGCCGGCTTGCAGAACTTGAGCAACGCCGCGCATCGACGGTTCCCGAAATGTCGCCGCAGGCATTGGATGCACCCAGCCAAATCGGACTGTTCGCTGCGCCTTCGGCCGCGCTCGACGCGCTCGCCACACTGGACCCGGACGAACTCACGCCCAAACAGGCGCTTGAAGCGCTGTACCGGCTCAAGGCCCTGTAGCCGTTTCGCGAATTCATAACAGTCCTGCGAATAGCGTGGCGACTCCCTCACGATCGGCAGGAACCACCGCATGAGCACCATGACCGATGACCTTTACTCGCAGCTGGAAGGCCAGCCGCTGCAGAAAATTTCGCAACAACTCGGCATCGGCCCTGCACAGATGGCGGGCGCGATCAGCGCGGCGTTGCCGCTCTTGATCGGTGCACTCGGGCGCAATGCATCACAAGGCGATGGTGCCGGCGCGCTCTACGGCGCCTTGCAAAAAGACCACCGCGGACTCGACATCGGCAACGTGCTCGGCTCGGTGCTGGGCGGCGGCGGTCAGGGCAATGACATCCTCGGCCATATCTTTGGAGGTCGCCAACCGCGCGCCGAACAAGGCCTCGGCCAGGCCACCGGCCTTGGCAACGACAAGGCGGGTGCGCTGCTGCGCGTCCTGGCGCCCATTGTCATGGCATATCTCGCCAAGCGCATGTTCGACAAACGCCAGGCAGGACAGGCAGAAGCAGACCCTTCGCCGCAAGTGCTCGGCCGGGAGTTGGGCCAGGAACATCAACGTGTCAGCCAGCAAGGCGGACTCGGTGGCGGCCTGCTCGGCGCTGTGCTTGATCGCGATGGCGATGGGCAGATCGATTTGGGCGATCTACTGAAGATGGGTGGTGGAGCATTGGGGGGTGGCCGCTGATCCTTTAATCAATTAAAACCCGGAACACCCGGTGAAAAGCCGGGTTTTTTTCGTTCACATGATGTTCGCTCAGATCGCGTCGATATCCCCAAGCGCGCGAATCAAGCGCCGCGCGCGTTTGTCGGGCTTGCTGGGCGGCGCCTGGTATCCGTTGCGCTCGGCACGTCGCTGCGCGCTCAGTGCCTGTCGCTTGACGATGGAGTCCTCGAACTCCCGATACAGGGCTTGCGCAACGCCGGCCGATCCGCGTCGCTCGCTCAGTGCGATCACTTCGATAACGAAGATGTCGTCGCCGCGAACGATCCTCAATGCATCCCCACTCCGCACACTGCGTGAAGGTTTGGCACGGTCGCCGCCGACTTCGACCTTGCCGGTCTCGATCGCCTGTTTCGCCACCGCGCGCGTCTTGTAGAAGCGCGCCGCCCAGAGCCATATATCGAGTCTGATGCCTGCTGCCGTATTTTCGTTCTGGCTCATGGGCGATCACACAGTTTGTCGAAGATGCAGAAGGTTCACTCGAGAAGCTTCCACCCCTGCGATCCGGCGGTAGGCGGTAAACCCCACGCTTTTGCAGGAGCACCCATGGGCGCTCCTGCATATTTCTAATGCAGCACACTCTGCCACGGACTTGATCCGGGATCAGCGGAACTTGGCGCTATCGCCTTCGCGTCAACACAGTCGAAAGAAAGTCCCAACCATCAAAACAAAACGGCCACCCGAAGGTGGCCGTTTGCGATTCGATGCAGCGAAAGCTTATTCGGCTGAAGCGGCGGCGGCCTTCGCAGCTGCGGTTGCTTTCGCTTGGCCGGCCAGATCCTCGCGAATACGCGCCTTCTTGCCTTCCAGGCCACGCAAGTAGTAAAGCTTGCCGGCGCGGACGGCGCCGCGGCGCTTCACCTGGACCGAGTCGATGACGGCGCTGTGGCTCTGGAACACGCGCTCGACGCCGTAGCCATGCGAAATCTTGCGCACGGTGAAGGCGGAGTTGAGGCCTGCATTCTTCTTGGCGATGACCACGCCCTCGTACGCCTGCACGCGCTCGCGGTTGCCTTCCTTGACCTTGACGTTGACCACAACGGTGTCGCCGGGGCCGAAGTCGGGCAGCTTGCGCTGCGACTGGGCGGATTCAAATTCCTGCAGCAATGTATTCAAGGATGGCTTGGTCATGGCACGGTCTGCTTATGTCGTAATTGGCGGATTGCCGGGCGAATCGCTGAGCGCGCACCCCGGCCAGTGGAGCGAAGCCGCGCATTATAGCGGCCTTTTTCCTTGTGTGGCTAGGGTTTAGCCGCCTTCGCCGGCTCCTCGCCCGCAATCCTGAACGCGTCGAGCAACTGGCGGTCCGTCCTGGACAGACTGGCCTCGTCGATCAGGTCGGGACGCCGCAGCCAGGTCCGTCCCAGGGATTGCTGACGGCGCCAGCGGTCGATTTCGGCATGGTTGCCCGACATCAGTACCGCCGGCACGTCGCCAAGGGGGTGCTCGACCGGCCGCGTGTAATGCGGGCAATCCAGCAGGCCATTCTCGAAGCTGTCCTGCGCTGCCGACTCGGCATCGTTGAGGACTCCCTCCTGCAAGCGTGCAACCGCATCAATGACGACGGCGGCGGCCAGCTCGCCGCCGGACAACACGTAATCGCCGATGGAAATCTCCTCGTCAACCTCCGCGGCGATCAGGCGCTCGTCGACGCCCTCGTAGCGCCCGCACAGCAGGAGCAAGCGCTCGCGTGAGGCCAACTCGCGCACCATTGCCTGGGTCAGCGGCCTGCCCTGCGGGCTGAGGTACGTCACCTTGGTGGTCACTGGGCCGGCACCGCGCGCAGCCTGTATGCAAGCGCGTATCGGGTCGATCAACATCACCATGCCGGGGCCGCCACCAAACGGGCGGTCATCGACGCGACGGTAGCTCCCCTCGGCGCAGTCGCGCGGATTCCAGCCATGCAGGGCCAGCAAGCCACGTTCCTGCGCGCGGCCCACCACACCGTGACTGGCAAGTTGCGCCACGAATTCGGGGAACAGGCTGATGAGGTCGATGCGCATGCGATTCAGAAGTCGGCATCCCAATCGACGGTGATCGTGCCGCCGTCAAAATCGATGGCGGTCACGTACTCCGGCATCACGAATGGAATCAACCGTTCGCGTTCGCCATGCACCGCGACGACATCGTTCGCGCCAGTCGAGAACAGATGCGACACCACGCCGAAATCGACGCCGTCGAGATTGATCACACGCAGCCCTTCGAGATCGACCCAGTAGTACTGGCCCGGCTGGGGCGGTGGCAAGGCTTCACGCGCGACCCAGACTTCGGTGCCGCGCAGCGCTTCGGCGGCATCGCGGTCGTGCACATCGGCAATGCTCGCGACAACGCCCTTGGCGGTCTCGCGGCCGCGCGCACCAACCAGCTCGCGCTCACGACCCTGCGCATCGCGCAACATCCACGGCTGGTAGCCAAGGATGGCCTTCTTCGGATCGGTAAACGATTCGAGCTTGACTTCGCCGCGCACGCCAAACGCGCCGACGAACCTGCCTACCAGGATGCGGCGTTCGTGATTCATGGCATGCAAAGGACCGCGCTCGGGGCGCGGCCGGACATCAAGCCGCGGAAGCGGCCTTGATCGCTTCCTTCGACGCTTCCTTGTAAAGGTTGCGGACCTTGTCGGTCATCTGCGCACCCTGGCCAATCCAGTGATTGACGCGTTCGGTGTCCAGCTCGATGCGTTTTTCGCCACCGGTAGCGATCGGGTTGAAATAACCCACGCGCTCGATGTTGCGGCCATCGCGCGCAGCGCGCTGGTCGGTGACGATGATGTGGTAGAAGGGACGCTTCTTGGCGCCACCACGGGTCAGGCGGATCTTGACCATGAGTTGTTGCTTCCTGTGTTGCCCAGTCGCCGAAGGTGGCGCGGTAAGCCGGGCATTGTAAGCCATTGAATCGATGATGGTAAAGCTGGGCTTCGCGTCGACGAGCAAGGAACGAAAGGCGGGATTAGTTGCCGACCGTTACGCCGAACCAGCGGCCAACCAGGGCCGAGACCACCATCGCCAGCGCACTCCACAGGACCACCCGGGCCGCACCCCGCCACATCGTTGCACCGCCGACGCGCGCGGCCATGGCCCCCAGCAGCCCAAGGAAGGCCAGGGACAGCCCCGTCACCCAGACGCCGACATCGGCGGCCGGAGCCCACAGGACCGTGATCATCGGCAAAAGCCCGCCGACCCCGAATGCCGCTGCGGAGGCAAGCGCCGCTTGCGTGGGCCGCGCCCGCAGTGCGTCGGTGATGCCTAGTTCGTCGCGCGCATGGGCGCCGAGCGCGTCGTGCGCCGCCAGCTGGACAGCGACCTGGTCTGCGAGCACTGGATCCAGTCCCCGCGCGACATAGATGGCAGCGAGTTCCTGGTGCTCGGCCTCCGGAAATGCGTGCAGCTCGCCTCGTTCCTTGGCCAGATCGGCCCTCTCGGTATCGGACTGCGAACTGACCGAAACATACTCGCCGGCCGCCATCGACATGGCACCGCCGACCAGTCCCGCCACTCCCGCGAGCAGCACATGACGGTGGTCGGCATTGGCGGCGGCCACGCCCACGATCAGACTGGCTGTCGACACGATCCCGTCATTGGCACCGAGCACGGCGGCGCGTAGCCAGCCCGCATTCGCTCCCCGGTGGCGTTCGGTCAGCCTGTGGATCATTCAGTTCACCGGAACGGCATCCCGCCGCGCCCGCCCATCATCCCCTTCATGCCACGCATCATGCCCTTCATGCCGCCCGAGCCGAGCTTGCTCATCATCTTTTCCATCTGCTGGAATTGCTTGAGCAATCGGTTGACATCGGCCGGCGTGGTACCGGAACCCCGCGCGATGCGCGCGCGGCGCGAACCGTTGAGCAGCGCCGGATGGCGGCGCTCCTTCCTGGTCATCGAGCCGATGATCGCGACCATGCGCGGCACTTCCTTGCCGGTGATCTGCGCCTTCACGGCATCGGGGACCTGGCCCATGCCCGGCAGCTTGTCCATCAAACCGCTCAGGCCACCCATGCTCTGCATCTGGTCGAGCTGGTCGCGCATATCGTTGAGGTCGAACTTCTTGCCCTTGGCGACTTTCTCCGCAAGTTTTTGCGCCTTGTCCTTGTCGACCTGCTGCTCGACCTGTTCGACCAGCGACAACACATCGCCCATGTCGAGGATGCGCGAGGCGAGGCGATCGGGATGGAACACATCGAGTCCATCGGGCTTCTCGCCGACGCCGATGAACTTGATCGGCCGTCCGGTGATGTAGCGCACGCTCAGCGCCGCGCCGCCACGCGCATCGCCATCGGTCTTGGTCAGGATCACCCCGGTCAGCGGCAATGCCTCGGAGAACGCCTTGGCCGTGGTCGCCGCATCCTGGCCGGTCATTGCATCGACCACGAACAGCGTTTCGACGGGATTGGCCACGGCATGCAGCGTCTTGATCTCGGCCATCATCGCCTCGTCGATGGCGAGGCGGCCGGCGGTATCGACAATCAAGACATCGCCGAATGATTTGCGTGCGTCAATGATCGCGGCACGGACGATGGCTTCGGGTGTCTGCTCGGCCGATGACGGAAAAAACAACACATCGACCTGTTGCGCCAGCGTCTGCAACTGTTCGATCGCAGCGGGGCGATAGACGTCGGCCGACACCACCATCACCTTTTTCTTGCGGCGCTCTTTCAGATGTTTGGCAAGCTTGGCGACCGTGGTGGTCTTGCCCGCGCCATGCAGACCGGCCATCAGGATCACGGCGGGCGCCGGCACATTGAGGTTCAAATCGCTGGCCGAAGACCCCATCACCGCGGTCAGCTCATCGCGGACGATCTTGATCAGCGCCTGGCCAGGCGTGAGACTCTTCAACACTTCCTGCCCGACCGCACGCACCTTGATCCGCTCGATGAGCGCCTGCACCACCGGCAATGCGACATCGGCCTCGAGCAGCGCGATGCGCACTTCGCGGGTGGCCTCGCGGATGTTCTCTTCGGTCAGCCGGCCGCGTCCACGAAGGCGTTCGATGGTGCCGGACAGGCGCTGGGTCAGGGATTCGAACATGGGTTGGAAATCTGGCGAAAACGGGCGCGAATTATAGCCCGCGCCTCTTGCTCCCCTGTCTGGGAATGCAGGGAGGTTAAGAGAGTTGCGTGAATGCCAGGAATCTTCAAGAAACGCCGGCAAAACACCTCGTCCCTGCTCGTCATTCGCAGTGAAGGCAGACAAGCACTCAAGCGCCTATGCGACACTTCCGCGATGACAATCGCTCTCATCGCCATCGCGCTCTACCTGCTGTCCGCAGGCCTGTTGGTACGCACCGTGACGCGCGAGGAGAACGCGACCTCAAAGCTTTGGCTGTGGCCAGCAGTGGCCGCCGTTGTCCTGCACGGCACCTGTCACCTGCTCGCATGGCGCGATGGCGGTGGTCCAGACATGCATTTCTTCGCCGCGTTGTCGCTGGTCGGCTTGGGCATGGCGACATTGACGGGGCTGTTCGGCGCGCGGCGGAGCATGGCGGCGCTGGGCGTGATCGTGTTTCCACTCGCGGCGGCTTCACTGCTGGGGTACGCCAGCGCCGGGCATCACATTGCCGACGGCCTGGACTGGCGCCTGCAACTGCACGCCTGGTGCGCGCTGCTCGCGTACGCGACGCTGGCCATCGCGGCGTTGCTAGCCCTCATGTTGTGGGCTCAGGAACGCGCCTTGCGTCGCCGTCAATTCCACCAGTGGTTGCGTGCATTGCCGCCGCTGACAGAACTGGAATCACTGTTGTTCCGCACCATCACGGCCGGTTTCGTGTTGCTGACAGCCACACTGCTGACCGGCATCTTGTTTGTAGAAAACCTCTTCGCGCAGCATCTCGTGCACAAGACCGTGCTCAGCGTGCTGTCGTGGCTGGCGTTCGGCGCATTGCTGCTGGGCCGCTGGCGTTACGGTTGGCGCGGCGTCGTCGCGGTGCGCTGGACCTTGGTGGCAATGGTGTTGCTGGTGCTGGCTTTCTTCGGCAGCAAGTTCGTGCTGGAGTTGCTGCTCCGCCGCGTTTAAACCCGACGAAACTCGGTTGCATCCAAATGCCGAGACCAAAGCCATGCAGGTCAGGGCGCTGGTTGAAGCACTCGCACATTTCTTAGTGTGGGCCCTAGCCCACCTTACGCGGCAGCGGACAACGCATCCGCCAACCGCTCCACCGCAATCACTTCCAGTCCCTTGTAACTGCCGCCCTTCGGCGCATTCGCCTTGGGCACGATCGCGCGCTTGAAGCCATGCGTCGCAGCTTCCCTCAAACGTTCCTCGCCGTTCGGCACCGGACGGATTTCCCCGGACAAGCCGACTTCGCCAAAGGCGACGGTCTTCTCCGCCAGCGGTTTGTCGCGCAGCGATGACAGCACCGCCAGCAACACCGGCAGATCGGCTGCGGTTTCCTGCACGCGGATGCCGCCGACGACATTCACGAACACGTCCTGATCGCTGACACCGATGCCGCCGTGGCGATGCAATACCGCCAGCAACATCGCCAGACGGTTCTGTTCGAGGCCGACGACGACGCGACGCGGATTCGACAACGGCGATGCATCCACCAGCGCCTGCACTTCCACCAGCAACGGCCGCGTGCCTTCGCGCGTGACCATCACGCAACTGCCCGCTTGCGGCGTGCTGCTGCCGGACAGGAAGATCGCGGAAGGATTGGGCACTTCGCGCAAACCCTTCTCGCCCATGGCGAACACGCCGAGTTCGTTGACCGCGCCGAAGCGGTTCTTGAATGCGCGCAGCACGCGAAAACGTGATCCTGAGTCGCCTTCGAAATACAGCACCGCATCGACCATGTGCTCGAGCACGCGCGGACCGGCGATGCCGCCTTCCTTGGTGACGTGGCCGACCAGGAACACCGCAGCGCCTGTTTCCTTCGCATACCGGACCAATCGCGCGGCGCTCTCACGCACCTGGCTGACGGAACCGGGTGCGGCGGCGAGTTGCTCCGTCCATAACGTCTGTATCGAGTCGGCGACGATCAATTTTGGCTGCAAGGCGGTGGCGTGTTCGAGAATGCGTTCGACCCCGGTTTCCGCGAGCGCGTTGATGCCATCGACCGGCAAGCCAAGTCGTGCGGCGCGTCCCGCCACCTGCCCCAGCGATTCCTCGCCGGTGACATACAGCCCCGGCAACGTCGACGCCATCGACGACAGCGCCTGCAACAACAACGTCGACTTGCCGATGCCCGGATCGCCACCGACCAGCACGACGGCGCCTTCGACCAATCCGCCGCCAAGTACGCGATCGAATTCGCCGATGCCGGTGGACACGCGCGCATCCTCGCTGTGACGCACATCCTTGAGCGCGGTGACTTGCGGCGCATCGATCTTGCCGACCCAGCCACTGCGACGGTTGGTTGCAACAGGTTTACCCGCAGGCTCGATGACGAATTCGCTCAACGAATTCCACGCGTTGCATTCGGCGCATTGGCCCTGCCACTTGTTGTGCTCGGCGCCGCATTCGGCGCAGACATAGGCGGTCTTGGCTTTGGCCACTTCGGAGTCGCTCGCTGATGTACTGAGAGCACTGTAACGGCCACGCATCTCTTTGCGCGAGACGCAAAAAACGACAAAGCCCGCAAAGGCGGGCTGTGTGGTTGGTGCCGGAAATAGGAATCGAACCTACGACCTACGCATTACGAATGCGCCGCTCTACCAACTGAGCTATTCCGGCATCGGGCCGTGGATTCTAGGTTTCGCGCGGGGTCGGGTCAATCGACCAGGTGCAACCGCAGCTCCTTGGGCAGCGCGAAGACCATGTCTTCCGGCTTGCCGTTGAGCTCGCGCACGGTGTGCGCGCCCAGGTCGCGAAGGCGGTCGATGACGCCGCGGACCAGCACATCCGGCGCCGATGCGCCCGCGGTCACACCGATGTGGCGCTTGCCCTCGATCCAGAGGGGATCGATCTCGATGGCGCCATCGATCAGGTGTGCCTCGACGCCCTCGCGCTCCGCCAGTTCGCGCAGGCGATTGGAGTTGGAGCTGTTGGGTGAACCTACCACCAAAATCAGGTCGCACTCCCTGGTCAGTTCGCGCACCGCATCCTGCCGGTTCTGCGTGGCGTAGCAGATGTCGTCGTTTCTCGGCCCCTGGATGGCCGGGAACTTGCGTTGTAGCGCTTGAATGATTGCGCGCGTGTCATCGACCGACAGCGTGGTCTGCGTGGTGTGCGCGACATTATCGGGTTGCTCGATTTCCAGCGTCGCGACATCACCAATGTCTTCTACAAGATAGATGCGTCCATTCGAGTTGTCCGCGCTCCATTGCCCCATCGTGCCCTCCACTTCCGGATGGCCCGCGTGGCCGATCAGCACGACATCGTGGCCGGCGCGGCAATGACGCGCGACTTCCAGATGCACCTTGGTCACCAGCGGACAGGTGGCATCGAACACTTTCAAGCCGCGCTGTGCCGCTTCGGCGCGCACCGCCTGCGACACACCGTGCGCGGAGAAAATCACGGTGGCGCCATCGGGCACTTCATCCAGTTCCTCGACGAATACCGCGCCACGACGCTTGAGGTCGTCGACGACGAAACGGTTGTGCACGACTTCGTGGCGCACATAAATCGGCGCGCCGAGCGTCTCGATCGCACGCTTGACGATCTCGATCGCGCGATCGACGCCGGCGCAAAATCCGCGGGGGTTGGCGAGTAGCACGTCCATGATCGAATTTTACTCCGCTCCGTTGCCGGATGCTTCCGACGTTTTCGCGCTGCGCTTGCTGTCGAGCAAGCCGAACAACGCGATGCCGATGGCGCCGGCAACGATGGCTGAATCGGCGATGTTGAATGCGGGCCAGTAATGGTCCTGCCAGTGCCACTGGATGAAATCCACGACATGGCCATGCAGCAGGCGATCGATGACATTGCCGATCGCGCCGCCGATGACCAGTGCGAATGGCAAGGCGGATTTCCAGTCACGGCGCGGCGTCCTGGACAACCAGAACGTCAGCAATCCGGTGATGCCGGTCGCCAGCACGACGAAGAAGTATTTTTGCCAGCCACCCGCATCGCTGAGAAAACTGAATGCGGCGCCGGTGTTGTAGGTGCGGTACCAGTTCCAGACGCCTTCAATGACGGGGATGGGCTGGTATTCGGGCAGCGTGTTGAGCACCCACCATTTGGTGAGCTGGTCGAGTGCGATCACGGTGATCGAGAGCAGGAGCCAGATCAGCGCGTTGGGTTTTGGGTGATTCATGGAGCAAATGCCTCTGTTTGACCCCTTCTCCCCTCAGGAGAAGGTGGCGCGCAGCGCCGGATGAGGGCGCGGACTTTCAGGTCGCGGTGAACGTGCGTTGGCGAGTCATTCTTCCGCCCTCATCCGCCCTTCGGGCACCTTCTCCCGAAGGGAGAAGGAAGCATCAAAACCATCGCCTGTCCTCACCTGAACTTTCGATATTCGACACGCAGCGGCCGCAAATCTCCGGGTGTCCTGCATGCGCGCCAACATCGGAACGATAGTGCCAGCAGCGTATGCATTTCTGTTTTCGCGTCCGTGTTGCAACGATGCCTATTTCGTTGGCTGCGTCATCCGCCTGCAGCGTGACATCGCCGCTGATCAACAGGAAACGCAGCTCATCGACCAATGGTGCCAGCCAATTCTGATCGGCGACGCCGGCACGCAAGGTGATTTCCGCTTCGAGCGCGGCGCCGATCTCACCATTGGCGCGCATTGGCTCCAGCACCTTGCTGACCTGATCCCGCAATGCAAGCAGGTGCTCGAAGTCCTGCCCCGACAATGCAGCGTCGCCGGGCAATGGCGCAAGGCCGTCGTACCACGTCGCGAACAGCACATTGTCTTCGTGCTTGCCGGGAAGGTATTTCCACAACTCGTCGGCAGTGAAGCTGAGGATCGGCGCGATCCAGCGCACCAACGCTTCGGCAATGCGGTACATCGCGCTTTGCGCCGATCGACGGCCGCGTGAATCCTCCGGCATCGTGTACAACCGATCCTTGGTCACGTCCAGATAAAACGAGCCCAGATCGACGCTGCAGAAATTCGACAGCGCCTGCACGATTTCGGCGAAGTCGTAACGCGCGTAGGCATCGACGATTTTTTCCTGCAATTCATGCGCACGATGCACGATCCACCGATCCAGCGCGACCATGTCGTCGAGCGCGCGCAGATCCGTTTCCGGATCGAAGCCATGCAGGTTGCCCAGCAGGAAGCGCGCGGTGTTGCGGATGCGCCGATAGGCATCGCCACTACGCTTCAGGATTTCGTCCGAAACCGACATCTCGTTGCGATAATCGGTCGCGGCGATCCACAACCGCAACACGTCCGCCCCCATCGCATCGATCACCTGCTGCGGCGCAATTACATTACCGAGCGACTTCGACATCTTGCGGCCATCCGCATCGACCGCGAAGCCATGCGTCAGCACCTGCTTGTATGGCGCGACGCCATCGATCGCCACGCCGGTCAGCAACGATGACTGGAACCAGCCGCGATGCTGGTCGGAGCCTTCCAGGTACAGGTCCGCTGGCTTGTGCAGGCCATCCTGAGGACGTTGCGCGAGCACGCAGTCGTGGGTTACGCCGGAGTCGAACCAGACATCGAGGATATCGGTGACCTTGTCATAGCGGGCGGCATCGTCGCCGAGCAGCTCCGCCGAATCGAGCGCGTACCACGCATCGGCGCCGTCGCATTCGACCTTGTCGGCGACCTTGCGCATCAGCGCGACCGAATCGGGATGCGCTTCGCCGCTTTCGCGATCGATGAACAACGCGATCGGCACGCCCCAGTAACGCTGCCGCGAAATTGTCCAGTCCGGCCGGCCTTCGACCATGCCGGTGATGCGCGCCTCGCCCCAATCCGGAAACCAGCCGACCTTGCCGATCGCAGCGAGCGCATCGCGGCGCAGGCCGGCCTGCTCCATCGAGATGAACCACTGCGGCGTGGCGCGGAATGCGACCGGCGTCTTGTGGCGCCAGCAGTGCGGATAGCTGTGCGTGAGTTTGCCGAACGCGAGCAGGCTGCCGTTATCGCGCAAGACGTCGACGATGATGTCGTTGGCTTTCCAGATGTGCAGGCCGGCGAGCGCAACCTCACCCGCAGGCGGCGTACTCGGCAGATACACGCCGCGTCCATCCACCGGATTGAGTTGCGCGGCGGTGTATTGCTCGATCAGACCGTAACGCTGACCCACGACGAAATCGTCCTGTCCATGGCCGGGTGCGGTATGCACGACACCAGTGCCCTCCTCCGCCGTGACGTGTTCACCGAGCAGCACAGGGATATCGCGTTCCGCATAGAACGGATGACGCAGGTGCTGGCCTTCGAGGCTGACGCCTTTGGCGCGTCCATGCACGACGACGTTGTCGATGCCATAACGTTGCAGCGCGACTTGCGCCAGGCCTTCGGCAAGCACCAGCCATTGACGACGATCGTCGCGCGGCGGGCCTTCGACCAACACGTAATCAAGCTCCGGACCGACCGTCACCGCCAGGCTCGCTGGTAGCGTCCACGGCGTCGTCGTCCAGATTGGCATTGCGACATCGATGCTGTTGTCGATGGTGCTGGCATCGATCGCAACACCGAATGCGGACGCCAGCGTCTTTGGATTCTTCGCCAGATAGGCAACATCGACCGCGGGCGAAACCTTGTCCTGGTATTCGATTTCGGCTTCGGCTTGGGCAGACTGGCAATCGAAGCACCAATGCACCGGCTTGAAGCCGCGAATGACATGGCCGCGTTCGACGATCTTCGCAAGCGCACGCAGCATGTCGGCTTCGTAGCGGAAATCCATCGTGCGATACGGATTGTTCCAGTCGCCGATCACGCCAAGGCGTTTGAAGTCGCGGCGTTGTGCCTCGATCTGTTCGCCGGCATATTCGCGGCACTTCGCGCGGAAGGCGGCCGCGTCGAGCTTGTCGCCGACCTTGCCGAATTTCTTTTCGACCGCGTGCTCGATCGGCAGGCCGTGGCAATCCCAGCCCGGCACGTACGGCGCATCGAAACCGCTCAGCAGCTTCGACTTGACCACGATGTCCTTGAGCACCTTGTTGACCGCATGCCCGATGTGGATCGCGCCGTTGGCGTACGGCGGGCCGTCGTGCAACACGAATGAGGGCCGGCCTTCGACCTGCTTGCGGATGCGCGCGTACAAATCTTCGGACTCCCAGCGCTTGAGCGTGTCCGGCTCGCGCTTGGGCAAGTCGCCGCGCATCGGGAAATCCGTCGCCGGCAGGTGGAGGGTGGCTTTGTAGTCGTGGCTCACGCGGTTGCCCGTTGTGGTTCTTGCAGCAGTGGATTGTTTTTCAGGATCGCACGTGCCTGTTCGGCATCGCGATGCATCTGCGAAACCAGCGTCGGCAAATCGGGGAATTTTTCCTCGTCGCGCAGTTTTGCGACGAATTCGACGGCGATGCGTTGTCCGTAGAGATCGCCATCGAAATCGAACAGATGCGCTTCGAGCACTGGCTCGATGCCATCGACCGTGGGACGCGTACCGAAACTCGACACCGATGGCCACGCCTCCGATCCGACACCGTGTACCCAGGTCGCGTAGATGCCGGACAACGCCGGCGTCTTGTGCGCGAAACGCAGGTTGGCGGTGGGATAACCCAGCGTGCGGCCAAGTTGCTTGCCGCGCACGACGCGGCCATCGATCGCATACGGGCGACCGAGCAACCGCGCGGCTGTCGTCAAGTCGCCATCGCGCAGCGCCACACGGATGCAGGTACTGGAGACGCGTTCACCATCGAGCTGGATCGGCGCGATTTCATTGGCGACAAAACCCAGTTCATTGCCAACTCGGTGCAGCGTGTCGATATCGCCCTGGCGCTGATGGCCGAAACGGAATTCAGGGCCCACCCATACTTCGCGCGCGGCAAGTCGGGTGACAAGCACCTCGCGAACAAACGTTTCGGCGTCCATTGCGGCGAGCCCGCGGTTGAAACGCAGCAGACCGATCACATCAACGCCAAGATCGCGCAGGCCTTCGAACTTCGCACGCGGCAAGGTCAACCGCGGCGGCTTGTTTCCGGTCGCGAAGAACTCGCGCGGCAACGGCTCGAAACTCAAGGCGACCGCAGGGATTTCCAGCGCCCGGGCACGCGAAACGGCATGGCGCACCAGCGCACGATGGCCCATGTGCAGACCGTCGAAAGCGCCGATGCAGACCACGCTCCCGTGCGGACACAATGGTCCGCCACCGACGTCTCGAAACAGCCTGCTCATTTTTTTGGACAGTCCGGCCATGGATGGTCGGGTTTTTGCGAAAAGGACTCGCATATGAGTATAGCTGCGGTGCAGCAAATCCAGGCGCATCAGCGTCCGCGCAGGTCACGCGGCCGCAGGCCCGTGGCCAGCAGCATGAGGCCGTAGGCGGCGGCGCCCGCGGCAATCACCAGCAGCAACCACGACACGCGATCGAAGGGGTTGTCCATCGCAGTCCAGTCACCGACCCAGAAGCGGAGCGCGAGTACGACGGCCGTCATCGCGACGCAGGCCAGCAGCAGGCGTATCGAAAATCCACGCCAACCGGGTTGCGGTGCATACATCCCCGCCCGACGCAGGTAATGCCACAGCAGTGCCGCATTGACGATGCCGGCCAATGCCGTCGCCAATGCAATGCCGACGTGCGCGCCTTCCACCTTGTTGAGCAACAGCGGCGTGGTGAAAGCGATGGTCAGCACGACATTGGCGATCACGGTGATGATCGCTGCACGCATCGGGGTCTTGGTGTCCTGCCGCGCGAAGAACGCCGGCGACAGCACCTTGCTGAGCATGAAGGCGGGAATGCCGATGCTCATCGCGGTCAGGCTGATCGCGGACATGCGCGTGTCGAGGGCGGTGAACTCGCCGTAGTTGTAGACGGTGGCGGTGATCGGGTCCGCCAGCAGCAGCAGGCCCAATCCGGCAGGGACGCCGGCAAGCAACGCGAGGCGCAGGCCCCAGTCGAGCGAGCGGGTATACCCCTCTGCGTCGGCTGCGGCGAAGCGGCGCGAGAGGTGCGGCAGGATCACGGTGCCTATCGCCACGCCGAACAGCCCCAGCGGGAACTCGATCAGGCGATCGGAGTAGTACAGCCAATCGACGCTGCCATCGACCAACAGTGCTGCAAAGGCTGTCCCGACCAACAGGTTGACCTGCGCCACCGAGGAGGAAAACAGCGTCGGCAGCATCAGCCGCGAAACCCGGCGTACTTCCGGATGGCGGAAGCCGAGCCTGAGCCTGGGCCGCAACCCCAGCCTTCCAAGCGCGGGCCACAGCAACATCAATTGCAGCGCCCCGGCGATCAGCACGCCCCAGGCCAGACCCACCGGTTTCACATCGAAACGCGGGGCCAGCCACAACATCGCCGCGATCAGGGTCAGGTTGTGCAGCACCGGTGTAAACGCCGGCAACGCGAACTTGCCGAAACTGTTCAGCACGGACGCCGCCAGCGACATCATCGAGATGAACAGCAGATACGGGAAGGTGATCCGCAGCATGTGCGTGGTCAGGGCGAACTTGGCCGGCTCGTCGATCCAGCCAAACGCGAACAACCCCGTGATCGCCGGCGCCAGCAACACGCCGATCCCGCAGACCACCAGCACCACGGCGCAGAGCGCGCCGGCCATGTGGTCGATGAAGTCCTTCAGCGCCGCCTTGTCGCCGCGCTCCTTGATCTCGTTGAGCACAGGCACGAAGGCCATCGCCATCGACCCTTCGGCGAACACCCGGCGCAGGAAGTTCGGGATCCGGTAGGCGATGATGAAGGCGCTCATGGCCCCGCCGGTGCCAAACAGCGTGGCCTGGAGCTGGTCGCGGACGAAGCCGGCGATCCGCGACAGCAGGGTCATCGCGCTGAACACGGCAGTCGAGCGCAGCAGGCCCGGGCCCCGGGCGATCTTCGGCGCGCCGCTGTTCAATTCCTGGCTCCGTTGGCGGTCTGGAAGTTGACCCAAGTGATTGAATCCCCCATACTTTCGCGCTCGTTTTCCCGCTGACTGTTTTCCAGGAACCCACTGTGGCCAATATCAAATCCGCCAAGAAGCGCGCCAAGCAGGCTGTCGTGCGCAATCTGCGCAACACAAGCCAGCGTTCGATGCTGCGCACCGCCGTCAAGAAAGTGTTGAAAGCGCTCGAAGCCAACGACGCCCCCGGCGCGCAAGCCGCCTTCGTCACCGCGCAGCCGATCCTCGATCGCTTCGCCGCCCGCGGCCTGATCCACAAGAACAAGGCCGCTCGCCACAAGAGCCGCATCAATGCCCGCATCAAGGCGCTGCAAGCTGCCTGATCGCGCTTGATGGCTGCATGCAGAAACCCGGCTCCGGCCGGGTTTTTTGTTGTGCGCTCCAATCTTTTTTCGTAGAGCGGAGCTTGCGCGGCTGCTGTTGCGATAAACGCAGCCGAGCAAGCGCCGCTCTACGAGACATGCGGCCGCATCAGCCGGCATCGGAGCGCTCATCCCGGGCCTGTCGAAGGA
>JAJAYW010000016.1 GCA_026786005.1 Lysobacter sp.
ATCACCACCACCGCAAAAACCAACGAAGAAGCCAAGGCGTTGCTCGAAGCCTTCCGTTTCCCGTTCCGTAACTGACAGACGAGGACACGATCATGGCCAAGACTTCGATGGTGAACCGAGACATCAAGCGGACCAAGCTGGTGAAGAAGTACGCAAGCAAGCGCGAGGCGTTGAAGACCATCGTCTCCAGCGACAAGTCGACGTACGAAGAAAAGATGGAAGCCGCGGTGAAGCTGCAGAAGCTCCCACGCGATTCCTCACCCAGCCGCCAGCGCAACCGTTGCGCGCTGTCGGGTCGTCCGCGCGGCGTGTACAGCAAGTTCGGCCTTGGACGCAACAAGCTGCGCGAAGCCACCATGCGTGGCGACGTTCCCGGCCTGCGCAAGGCCAGCTGGTAAGTAATTCCGCTTTACCTTTGCGGCATGTGTCGCAAAGGCTTATTCGAAATTCGCACAACGCGGATATCGGTGCACTCAAAGGTAACAATCAATGAGCATGACTGATCCCATCGCCGACATGCTGGTCCGCATCAAGAATGCGGCCGCGGTCGGCAAGCCAACGGTGAAGATGCCGTCGTCCAAGACCAAGGTGGCCATCGCCAACGTCCTCAAGGACGAAGGCTATATCGGCGACTCGCGCGTGACCGATCTCGGCGGCGGCAAGGCCGAACTCGAGATCGTGCTGAAGTATTACCAGGGCCGTCCGGTGATCGAGAAGCTGCAGCGCTTCTCCCGCTCGGGCCTTCGCCAGTACCGCGGCAAGGACGAACTGCCGAAAGTGCTTGGCGGGCTCGGCATCGCCATCGTCTCCACCTCCAAAGGCATCATGACCGACTCGCAGGCGCGCCATCAGGGCGTCGGCGGAGAAGTCCTGTGCTTCGTGGCTTGATCCAGGAGTACGAACAATGTCTCGTGTAGCCAAGAAGCCGGTCGTCATGCCCAAGGGCGTCGACCTGAACGTGCAACCGGAAAGCATCAGCGTCAAGGGCCCGAAGGGCACGTTGTCGATCGTCAAGCCGGCGTCCATCGACGTCAAGCTCGAAGACGGCAACGCGCAGCTGTCGACCGACGATGCCACCATGATTCCGCTGACGGGCACCTTGCGCGCCATCCTCGCCAACATGGTGCAGGGCGTCACCGAAGGTTACGAGCGCAAGCTCGAGCTGGTCGGCGTCGGCTATCGCGCCGCGATGCAAGGCAAGGACCTGAACCTGTCGCTGGGGTTTTCGCACCCGGTGCTGTTCAAGACGCCCGACGGCATCACCATCGCCACGCCGACGCAGACCGAAATTTCGGTCAGCGGCGCTGACAAGCAGCGCGTCGGTGAAGTCGCGGCCAAGATTCGCGGTTTCCGTCCGCCGGAGCCCTACAAGGGCAAGGGTGTGAAGTACGCCGGTGAAACCATCATTCGCAAGGAAGCCAAGAAGGCGTGATCCTTCGGGATCAAGCGCGCTTTCAGCTTTCGAGGACAAGACCATGGACAAGAAAATCGCCCGCCTGCGCCGCGCAAAATCCACGCGTTCGCACATCCGTAATCTCAACGTGCCGCGCCTGTCGGTACTGCGCACCGGCCAGCATCTGTCGGCGCAGCTGTTCACCGCCGATGGATCGAGCGTGATCGCATCGGCGTCGACCCAGCAGGCCGACGTGCGCGAAGGCTTGAAGAACGGCAAGAACATGGATGCCGCCGCCAAGGTCGGTCGCGTCATTGCCGAACGCGCCAAGGCAGCCGGCATCGAGAAAATTGCGTTCGATCGTTCGGGCTATCGCTATCACGGCCGCATCAAGGCGCTGGCCGATGCCGCGCGCGAAGGTGGCCTGCAGTTCTAAGGATTCAATCCTTGAAAGGGCGGGGCATCGTTCCCATCCCAGTGTCACCCGCCGGCGCGGACTGCGCCGGACGCGGCCATCGATTGCGGTGTCCGTGGAACATCCGAATCACATCACAACTACAAGCGGCCCAGTCGCAAATTTTTTTCAAATTCAAGGAATACCAAGATGGCAGACGAACGAGCACCGCGAGGTCGCGACCGCAATCGCGAGGAGATGGACGATGGCATGATCGAAAAGCTGGTCGCGGTCAACCGCGTCAGCAAGACGGTCAAGGGCGGTCGCCAGTTCACCTTCACCGCATTGACGGTAGTGGGCGACGGCGCGGGCAAGGTCGGCTTCGGTTACGGCAAGGCGCGCGAAGTGCCGGTCGCGATCCAGAAATCGATGGAGTACGCACGCAAGACGATGGTCAATGTCGATTTGAACAACGGCACCTTGTGGCACGTGGTGAAGTCGCAGCATGGCGCGGCCAACGTGTTCATGCAGCCGGCCTCCGAAGGTACCGGCGTCATTGCCGGTGGCGCGATGCGCGCCGTGCTGGAAGCGGTCGGCGTTAAGAACGTGTTGGCCAAGGCTGTCGGTTCGCGCAATCCGATCAACCTGGTGCGCGCGACCTTGCGCGGCCTGACCCAGATGCATTCGCCAACCCAGATTGCGGCCAAGCGCGGCAAGAAGGTGGAGGAC
>JAJAYW010000017.1 GCA_026786005.1 Lysobacter sp.
AATATTTATACCCGCTTTTGTTCTTATTTTTATCTCCCGGTGCCCGCCCGTTTAGCGGGGGTACCACGACATAATTTTCAACATGGTTTTCAAGTTCTTTTCCTCGACAGGCTCAGGGCCTCCCCGCACTTGATCTGGGTGATGTGCGCAAAGAGGTGTTGGATCCATCACACCTCTTGCGTCGCGATCTGCGTCTCGGCATCCGCAGCCACCGCAGCCCGCTGCTCCTGCTGCTGCAACCGCCACATCTGCGCGTAATGGCCATCGATCGCCTGCAACTGCGCATGGTTGCCGCGCTCGACGATGCGGCCACTGTCCATCACCAGGATCTCGTCGGCGTCCATCACCGTCGACAGCCGATGCGCGATCACCAGCGTGGTGCGACCGATGGCGATGCGATCGAGTTCGGCCTGGATCGAACGCTCGGATCTTGAATCGAGCGCCGAGGTCGCCTCGTCGAAGATCAGGATCGCCGGATTCTTCAGCAAGGCGCGCGCAATCGCCACGCGCTGCTTCTCGCCGCCGCTGAGTTTCAAGCCGCGCTCGCCGACTTCCGATTCGTAGCCATCCGGCAACGACACGATCAGGTCGTGGATGTGCGCCGCCTTCGCCGCCTGCTCGACTTCCTCGCGGGTTGCCGCCGGACGGCCGTACAGGATGTTGTAGTAGATGCTGTCGTTGAACAGCACCGTATCCTGCGGAACGATGGCGATCGCGCCGCGCACCGAGGCCTGCGTGTAGTCGCGGAGGTCGCGCGTCACACCGTCGGCATCGCGGATGGTGATGCGTCCGCCGTCGACGTCGTAGAAGCGGTACAGCAGGCGCGCCAGCGTCGACTTGCCGGAGCCCGAATGCCCGACCACCGCCAGCGTGCCGCCCGGCGAGATCTGGAAGCTGACGTCCTGCAGGATCGGACGGCGCGCGTCGTAGGCAAATTGCACGTTGTCGAAGGCGACATGTGGTTGCGCGGCATACAGCGGCATCGCGTCGTCGCGGTCCTGCACGTCCATGCGCTGGTCGAGCAATCCGAACAGGCGCTCGAGATTGGTGAACGCCTGCTTCACTTCGCGATACATCATGCCGAGCATGTTCAACGGCGCCGACAGCTGCAGCAGATAGGCGTTGACCAGCACCAGGTCGCCGATGGTCATCGTGCCGGCGACGACGCCGGCCGCGGCGCGCCACATCATGGCGGTGACGCCGATGGCGACGATCGATGTCTGGCCGAGGTTCAACACCGCCAGGGTCTTGCGGCTCATCACCTGCGCGTTTTCCAGGCGGATGAGGTTCTCGTCGTAACGGTGCGCCTCGTGCTCCTCGTTGCCGAAGTACTTGACCGTTTCGTAATTGAGCAGCGAGTCGACGGCGCGTTCGTTGGCGTGCGTGTCGGCCTCGACCGAGGCGCGGTAGAAGCGCGTGCGCCATTCGGTGATCGACACGGTGAACGCGATGTACGCCACCAGGGTCGCCAGCGTGATGCCGACGAAGCCCCAGTCGTAGTTCCACGCCAGCACCGCCGTGACCAGCGCGACTTCGAGCAAGGTCGGCACGATGGTGTACAGCGTCCAGTCGAGCAGATCGGAGATCGCGGTGCCGCCGCGTTCGACGTCGCGCGCGACGCCGCCGGTGCGCCGCGCCAGATGGAATTTCAGCGACAGCGCATGCAGGTGCCGGAACACCTGCAACGTGACCCGCCGCGACACCCGCGCCATGACCCGCGCGAAGACCACCTGCCGCAGTTCAGTGAACAGCGTCACCGACAACCGGGACGCGCCGTAGGCCACCAGCAGCGCGACCGGCAACACCAGCAGCGTCGGCGCGATCGCTAGGCCATCCACCAGTTGCTTCAGCACCAGCGGCACGGTCAGGTTGGCCAGCTTGCCGGCCACCACCAGCGCCAGCGCCAGTGCGATGCGGCCGGTGAAGGGTTTGAGGAATGGCAGCAGGTCCTGGATGACCTGCCATTCCGTGCGCGCGGTGAGGTCGCGCGCAACCGGGGCGCTGCCGATCTCCGTTGGCGTGTCGGTTTCAGGCGCAGGCAGCGCGGGCGTGGCGGGTGCAGTCATTGCATTGAGATGGTGCCGCAATTACGGACTTCAAACGAAATAGGGTCTTCTGTTCCACCGAGGCTTCCTTTCAATCCCAAGAACGCACTTGGGGCGCTGCGCTTTTGTAGGAAGTCCCCGTGGGACAGGGGCGTGTCGCCATGACCCGCATCCCTGCGCAGCGTCATGGTCGTTTCGCCCAGTGGCCGCGCACCCGGGCCAAACCGGCGCTCGACGAAGGCGATGTCGTCATCGCCGACCAGCACCACCGTGCTGCAGCGCGTGCCGTAGCGTTCGCCGCGCACGAACGGCGGCGACAGCGCACGTTCCAGTTCAATGCCGACGCCGGTGTCAGGCAGTGCCGCGTCCGGTGCAGGCGTGGTGTCGGCGAGTGCGTCGAACAACGGCGCCAGTGATGCTGCATCCTGCTCTTTGTCATCCGCATGCGTGTCGAGCCATGACGACAAGGCCCGCACCGCATGCCCGCTCTTCGGCCACGCCGCATCGAACGCACCGTTCGACATTGCATGCAGGCCGGGTGCAACCGCGTGCGTCGCGAACCGCGGATGGTTGCCGGCGAAGACCAACGCGTCCCCGTCCCATAACAGCAGGTTGAAGCGACCGTAGTTGGCGGCATCGCCTGCAAGCGCCGCAGCGGCATCGATCGACGCGCGGCTGCCGTGCACGAAGTCGTGCACCAGCGAACCACGCGAACGGGATGCGGCATCGGGATGCAATCCCGCACGGACATTGGTCACCGCCGCGAGCCGCCCCCGCGTCGAAGCCAGCAACCAGCTGCCACCGGCCTGCAGGTCGCGGCCGCCGAACACATCGGCATGTCCGGGATCCATCGCCGCTGCTGCGGTGGGGCGTGCATGGAATTCGTCGCGATTGGCGATCAACGCCAACCGGTAGCGGGGATGCACACGCCAGGCCAACGCGATCAGGCACATCCGGACATGCTAACCCTGTGCAACCAGGCGCGACGCAGGGTGGCCCCCGGGACACCGCTTCTTGTCTGGTTCCGGCAGTGGTGGGCCAGCGCCCACCCTACGAATACGCGGTCGCGTCGCACCGTTTGATAATTGGCACGGCGCGTAACATTCGAGCGAGTTCTCATTCACGCGAAGCTTGCGCATGTCTACTCCACTACCCATCCCCGAGCGCCCTCGTTCGCGATGACCGTATACGTGGACGATGCGGTCACGCTCTGGCGCGGACGGCGCTGGGCGCACCTGATGGCCGATACGCTGGCCGAGCTGCACACATTCGCCGCGCTGCTCGGCAAGCCGCGGCATGCCTTCCAGGACAAGCGCAGCGGCGCGCATTACGACATCACCGCCGCGATGCGCGAGCAGGCGATCGGCTTGGGTGCCATTGCGCTCTCGCGTCACCGTGATCGCGAACGGCTGCGTACGGTTATCCGCAACGCAAAGGTGCAAGGGCGCGGCGAAGCATCCTGAGGCAGTCTCGTTCATCGACGATGCGCTGGAACGAGAACGAACGTACGTCTCCACTGGTTGCTCCACGACTCCGATGGAAACCTCTGGGCGCCATGGGTCGTGCCAATGAAGTGACATCCAATGTGTACGCAATCGCCACAACGGGCTATTCGAACTCCTAACAGACTTTTCACGATGCGCAGGCGCACCTTGTTGGGTCAGTGCGGCACTCCCGCCGCAACGACCGCACAGGAAGCTGACGATGGCCACTCGCAAATCTCCGGGCAAGCAAAAGCCCAATACAAAATCGCGCGACACCAAGAAGAGCAGCACCTCCGTCGGAGAGTTGGGTAACGGTGGCGAATTGCACCAGACCGTCGCCGGCAAGCATGCAACCCTGACAACCAACCAGGGCACGCCGATTTCCGATAACCAGAACTCGCTGCGCGCGCATCCGCGCGGGCCAACGCTGCTCGAAGATTTCATCCTGCGCGAAAAGATCACCCACTTCGATCACGAGCGCATCCCCGAGCGCATCGTGCATGCGCGCGGCTCGGCGGCGCATGGTTTTTTCGAGTTGACCAAGTCGCTGAAGAAATACACCACTGCGCAGGTGCTGACCGAGGTCGGTGTACGCACGCCGGTATTCACGCGCTTCTCTACGGTAGCTGGCGGTGGCGGCTCCGTGGACACGCCGCGCGACGTGCGCGGCTTCTCGGTCAAGCTCTACACGCAGCAGGGCAACTGGGACCTGGTCGGCAACAACATCCCGGTGTTCTTCATCCAGGACGCGATCAAGTTCCCCGACGTGGTACATGCGGTGAAGATGGAACCCGACCGCGGCTTCCCGCAGGCCGGCAGCGCGCACGACACGTTCTGGGATTTCATCTCGCTGACGCCCGAAGCGATGCACATGATCATGTGGGCAATGTCGGATCGCACCATCCCGCGCTCGTTGCGCATGATCGAAGGTTTCGGCGTGCACAGCTTCCGCCTGATCAATGCGGCCGGCGATTCCACTTTCGTCAAGTTCCACTGGCGGCCGAAGCTCGGCCTGCAATCGACCATCTGGGACGAGGCGGTCAAGCTGCAATGCGCCGACAACGATTTCCACCGCCGCGACCTGTTCGACGCGATCCAGTCGGGCAATTTCCCGGAGTGGGAATTCGCGGTGCAGTTGTTCACGCAGGCGCAGGCCGACAAGTTCCCGTTCGATCATCTCGATCCGACCAAGCTCATTCCCGAGGAACTGGTGCCGCTGACCGTGATCGGTCGCATGGTGCTGGATCGCTGGCCCGACAATTTCTTCGCCGAGACCGAGCAGGTCGCCTACTGCCCGTCGCACATCGTGCCCGGTATCGATTTCTCCAACGATCCGCTGCTGCAGGGCCGTCTGTTTTCCTACCTCGACACGCAACTGTCGCGACTGGGTTCACCCAACTTCCACCAGCTGCCGATCAACGCGCCGAAATGTCCATTCGCCAACCAGCAGCGCGACGGCCACATGCAGATGGAAGTGCCGAAGGGTCGCGTCAACTATGAACCGAGCACGCTCGATCCAAACTCCGCGCGCGAGACGCCGAAGGGGTTCCGCAGCATGGCGATCGTGGAAAGCGGTGAACGCGGCCGCATCCGCGCGGAAAGTTTTGCCGACCACTACAGCCAGGCGCGGCAGTTCTTCCGCAGCCAGACCAAGTACGAGCAGACGCACATGGCAGGCGCGCTGGTGTTCGAGTTGTCCAAGGTCGAGCACCCGCACATTCGCGAAGCGATCGTTGGCCACCTGCGCCACATCGATCCGTCGCTGGCCCAGCGCGTCGCCGATGGCCTCGGGCTCAAGGGCATGCCCGATGCGCCGGTGGGCGCCATCGTGCCGGTCAAGGACCAGCCGCCGTCGCCGGCGTTGCGGGTAATCGGCAACGGCAAGGACACATTGCAGGGCCGCGCGGTCGGCATCCTGATCGCTGATGGCTCCGATGGCGCCGCGATCAAGGCGATCCGCAAGGCGGCGACCGAGGCCGGCGCCGCGGTGAAGATCGTCGCGCCGAAACTCGGTGGCGCGAAACTCGCCGACGGCTCGATGCTGCCTGCGGACGGACAACTCGCGGGCACGCCGTCGGTGGTGTTCGATGCGGTCGCGATCGTGTTGTCGGATGCAGGCGGCAAGATGCTGGCGAAAGAAGCGGCGGCCGTCGATTTCGTGCGCGATGCCTTCGGTCATCTCAAGGCCATCGCCGCCGACGCAGGTGCGCAGGCGGTGTTGAAGCAGGCCGGTATCGAGAAGGATGCGGGCGTGGTCGATGCCAAGGACCCGAAGGCCTTCATCAAGGCGGCGAAGACGCGGCAATGGGATCGCGAAGCGAAAGTGCGGACGTTGCCGTGATCAATCGCGGTCAGTACCCGACACAACGCAGTTGCTTTTGACGACGAATCGCGGAGACCCGGAGGGCGGCGCACAGGATGTGCGCCCGGCGTTTATCCAGAATCAGTCGACCGAGCCATGGATGGCGAGTCGAAAAATCCCCGTAGCAATGAAACTTTCCTGACGCTGTGATCGGGGAAGGGGCTTTCTTTGGTTACTTTCTTGACTCGCGCAAGCGCTCGCCCTTCGGGCCAGCTGCGCTGTTCGCGTGCTGCGCACGCAGTGCGCCAGTAAAGAAAGTGACTCGCCGAAGGCGAAACGCTCTTCAACAGCGTAGCTGGTCAAGCTTTTCGACACCGAAGCTGGTCAAGCTTTTAGAAGCTTTCGCGCTAGCGCGCGAGTTCATTTCTTTTGAGAGGCGCAAAAGAAACTAACCAAAGAAAACGCCTTCCCCGAGGTGGAGCAGCCAGCCGCTCCGTTGTTCCTGTGATTTTCCGACTCGGCATCCTGCCTCGGTCGGCAGACGTTATACAAACGCAGGGCGCACATCCATGTGCGCCGCCCTCCGGGTTGTGTATTTCGCAATGAGTCACTAAGCAGTGCACGTCTTGAGCTTGTCGAAGTATCGAAGATCGCAGGCAGAGCCTGGAAACAAAGTACGCATGCCACCTGCGTTGTCGAACACCATTCAGAACACATCGCTCGCCGGTCGCAACTCGATGTGCAATTCCGACGCCAGCAAACGCATGGCATCGTCATCCTGGGTCAAGGTCATCCAGCCTGCGAACGTCTCGTCGTTGGTATTGCAGGTCCACAACGTGTAGCCGTACTCGCGCAGGCGGTCATGGGCGGTCGACAGCAGTGCGGGTACGTCGGTGTTGTCGAGGAAATCATCGTCGTCTGGATCGTCCACGCCCCAGTCGATGCGCAGGTTCCAGCGCGCGACCAGTTGCTGGAGGCTGTCGATCAGCGCCGCGTTGTCATCGGGATTGACATGGAAGCCGGAGGTCCAGTCGATGACCTCGTTGATTCGCGAGACCGGTGTGTCCTCGTCGTCGCCGGCAACATCGCGATACGCCGCGAACTGCCGCAGCGCGGTCTCCTCGTCGCCGGGGTTGATCAGCAGCAGCAATTGCCAGACCAGCGCCTCGCTGGTGAGTTCGTCGGCATCGATGTCGAGGCCATCCTCGCCGGTGTTGCCGAAGTTGTCGTCGGGGTCGAATTCGCGGTCGGGCATGGCGGCCTACTTTTTTTCCGTCGCCATCATCTTGTCGTGGCCGGCTTTCAGTTCGGCCGCGCTCATGTCCCCATCGCGATCGCTGTCCATCATGTCGAACATCGACCGCGAGGCAGCGGCGTGCTCATCGATTGAAATCATCCCGTCGCCATTGCTGTCGACCACCTTGATCTTGTCGGCCGACGCCATGCGCTTGTCGGCACCGAGCGCCTTCTCGCTGGCGTCCATTTCCGCGGCGGTCACGCTGCCGTCGCCATCGGCGTCCATCGTGGTGAACATCGCGTTGGCCCCGGCTGCGTGCTCTTCCGGCGTGACCCTGTCATTGCCATCCTTGTCCATCATTGCCCGCTGCCCTTCGATGTCGCCCGCGAGCGGCGCAGCGGTTGGCGGCGCTGGTACCGGCGTTGCCGGCATCATTGGCCCGGTCTGCAAGACCGGAGGGGCGGGCGCTGCGGGAACTTCAGGGGTGGTCGTGACGGTCTCCGTAGTACGGTCGCCATTGCAACCTGCGACGGTCATGGCGACCACCAGTGTGAGTGCTGCGACGCACTGGTTTCGATGGTTCATGCCGATGCTCCTTGATTGTCAGGGCGCAGCCTGCGCGGCAACTCGTGGCGACACGGTGAAAGCAGTCGAATCGAACGCGGTGCGTGTTTATGCTACGCGCATCCCAACCGACGACGCACGACGATGACCGACTCCCTGCCCGACCGCCTGTCGCTGAATCCGCGCAGCCCCTATTACAACGCCGCGTTGCTCGAACGCGGCGTCGGCATCCGTTTCAAGGGCGAGGAGAAGACCAACGTCGAGGAATACTGCATCAGCGAAGGCTGGATCCGCGTGGTCGCCGGCAAGGCGCTGGACCGGCGCGGCAATGCGATGACTTTCAAGTTGCAGGGGCCAGTAGAACCTTATTTCCTCAACCAGGCCTGACATTTCGGATCAGCCGAAAGCCGCGTTGCGGCCTGCGCGTACCTGCAAGCGGCTTCCATCACGTCACGATATCTTCAATCGCGGCAAGATCGCGCCATGCCGGGATCTGCTCTTCCAGTCACGCCATTCCCGCTCCTGAGCGAGGACCAGGCGCGCGCCACCATGTATGGCTGGCTGACGACGATGAGCCAGGCCGACGGCTCCGACTTGTTCATCGCGCACGATTTTCCGCCGAGCATGAAAGCCAACGGCCAGATGCAGCCGTTGAACGCACAGGTATTGACCGGCGAGACCACCGCGCTGCTGGCCCACGCGATGATGAATCCGCGCCAGCGCGAGGAATTCGCGCGCGAATTGGAGTGCAACTTCGCCATCGCCGTCCCCGGCGTCTCGCGCTTCCGCGTCAACGTGTTCATGCAGCAGGGTTACGCCGGCATGGTGCTGCGCACGATCGCCGCGGAGATCCCGAACTTCGCGCAATTGCGGTTGCCGGAAATCCTGCGCGAGGTGGTGATGAACAAGCGCGGCCTGGTGCTGCTGGTCGGCGGCACCGGGTCGGGAAAATCGACGTCGCTGGCGGCGATGATCGATCATCGCAATGCCACCTCGCCCGGCCACATCATCACCATCGAGGACCCGGTCGAATACGCGCACCGCTCCAAGCAATCGCTGGTCACGCATCGCGAGGTCGGCGTCGATACGCACTCCTGGCATCACGCGTTGAAGAATGCGCTGCGGCAGGCGCCGGACGTGATCCTGGTCGGCGAGATCCGTGATGCCGAGACGATGGAACACGCGATCGCGTTCGCCGAGACCGGCCATCTGTGCCTGAGCACGCTGCACGCCAACAGCGCCAGCCAGACCATGGAACGGATCATCAATTTCTTCCCGGAGGAACGCCGCACGCAGTTGCTGATGGACCTGTCGGCCAACCTGCGCGCGATCGTGTCGCAGCGGCTGGTGCGCACCGAGGATGGCAAGGGACGCGTGGCGGCGATCGAGATCCTGATCAACACGCCGACCATCGCCGAGAAGATCTTCAAGGGCGAGTTCAACGACCTCAAGGGTGTCATGACCAAGTCGCGGGAACTTGGCATGCGCACCTTCGACTGGGCGCTGTTCGAGCTGTACAACGAGCGGCTGATTTCCTACGACGAGGCGATCCGCAATGCCGACTCGGCCAACGAGTTGCGTTTGAACATCAAGCTCAAAAGCGAGCGTGGCGAGCCGGAAATGGCCTCGGGGCTGGCGCTGTCGATACACGATGAAGCAGCCGAAGTGGAGGCGTTGCGCAGCCAGGAATTGCTGAAGCAGCAGCAGCGCAAGCGCGAGCTGGAGGAAGCGGAACTGGCCAGGATGCAGGAGCAGAAGCGGCTGGATCCGGCGCGAAATGCGGGTGGCTGAGCAGCGGCGCCATCGTCCGCCGGCTTGCTGAGGTGTGGATGTTCGGGGTCAGCGCCAGGCTGCGCAGGCGTCATAGGGCGCCCGGAACGGCTAGGCGCAACGTCATCCATGTGCTTCGAGTCACGAACCGCCCGGTGGAAATGACCGCGCCGGACCGCCTGCACGCACTTTTCCCGCCCACACTGCATAGTGGCGACTCTAGGCGCGCCGCGCCGACCCGGCCGCATGGCACCAAGGAACATCGATGGCAACTCCAAAGAAAGGCAGCAAGTCAGTCGCCGGCAAAGGCCCGCCCGCCGGCACCAGCGACAACCTGCACAAGAAAATCGAGAGCGAGCAGATCGCAGCGCACATCGACGCGTTCGAGAAATCCGGCGGCCGCGTCGAGAAGCTGGGCGTGACCCGTACTCTGCAGAACATCGGCCCCTTGGCCACCGGTCCGGTGGCCCCGCCCGCCAAACCCCGCAAGCGCTGACCCGTTTCCGCCGCCGCCAGCGTGAGCCGGATGCAGGTCGAGGGTTCGTACACCGCGTTGGGGTTGAAGTTGATCGACAACCGTGTCTGCATGCCGAGCCTGGCGGCCGTGTCGATCGCCTTGACCCGGCACGTCTGGTCGAAGCGGTACAGCTGATCCGGGCGTACGCGCGCGATGACCGCGCCCGCGCCTTCACCTTCCATGCCCCGCACCAGCGCCTCGTATGCGAATACGGTGCGCGTGGCCGTATCGACGATGGGCTGGAACGCCATGCGCACGTCGAAGTCGAGCAGGTCGTCACCCTGGCAATTTGCGCATGGATGTGGATTGCCGACGTCGCCGAAGAACTCTCGCAGGTACATGCGCCGGGCTACCTTATGCAATTGGTTGTTCCAGCATGCATATCCGCGACGCAAGCGTGATGTCACCAAACCGTGCCGCTCACGCCTTCAACTTCCACCCGGTCTTGAAGATCCACCACACTGCGATCAAACACAGCGCGAGGAAGCCGAGGATCGCGGCGACGCTGATGGCGATGTTGACGTCGGCCACGCCGTAGAAGCTCCAGCGGAAGCCGCTGATCAAATACACCACCGGGTTGAACAGGGTGATCTTCTGCCACAGCGGCGGCAGCATGTTGATGGAATAGAACGCGCCGCCGAGGAAGGTCAGCGGGGTCACGATCATCAGTGGGATCACCTGCAGTTTCTGGAAGTCGTCCGCCCACAGGCCGATGATGAAACCGAACAGGCTGAAGGTGACCGCGGTCAGCAGCAGGAAGCACAGCATCCACAGCGGATGCGCGATCTCGTACGGCACGAACAGGCGCGCGGTGAGCAGGATCAGCACACCGAGCATCACCGATTTGGTCGCGGCCGCGCCGACGTAACCGAGCACCACCTCGACGTACGACACCGGCGCCGACAGCAGTTCGTAGATCGTGCCCGCCCATTTGGGCATGTAGATGCCGAACGAAGCGTTGGAGATGCTCTCGTTGAGCAGCGCCAGCATGATCAGCCCGGGAATGATGAAGGCGCCGTAGCTGATGCCGTCGATGTCGCCCATGCGCGAGCCGATCGCGGCGCCGAACACGACGAAATACAGCGACGTCGACAGCACCGGCGAGGCGATCGATTGGATGATGGTGCGGAAGGTCCGCGCCATTTCGAATTTGTAGATGGCGCGGATGGCGTGGAGGTTCATGGGGATCTCGGCGAAGTGAAAACTTTCAGCACGTCTTGAGCCAGGAAAACCCCGTTCGTCATTCCCGCAAACACGGAAGTGCCTTTCAATAGCGATAGCTGGTCAACCCAGCGACTTTCGCTCTTTAAAAGCAAAGACACTGGGTCCCCGCCTTCGCGGGGATGACGACGACACAACATCTGCAAGCGCCTCGCTTTCATGGAGAACTCCGCACCAGGCTGACGAAGATATCTTCCAGCGAACTCTCGCTGGAATGCAGGTCCTTGAAGTCGATGCCGAGTTCGCCCAGCCGCTTCAACAACGCGGCGATACCGGTTTCCTCGGTCTGACTATCGAAGGTGTACACCAGCGCATGGCCATCGTCGGCCAGTTCCAGCGGCAATCCGCCCAATGCATCGGGGATCTGCTGCAACGGAGTCTGCAACTGCAAGGTGAGTTGTTTCTTGCCCAGCTTGCGCATCAGCACGTCCTTGTCCTCGACCACGATCAGTTCACCCTTGTTGATCACGCCGATGCGGTCGGCCATTTCCTCGGCCTCCTCGATGTAGTGCGTGGTCAGGATGATGGTGGTGCCGTTGTCGCGCAGGTCGCGCACCATCTGCCACATGTCGCGGCGCAGTTCCACGTCGACGCCGGCGCTGGGCTCGTCGAGGAACAGGATGGTGGGTTCGTGCGACAAGGCCTTGGCGATCAGCACGCGGCGTTTCATGCCGCCCGACAGCGCCATGATCTTGCTGTCCTTCTTGTCCCACAGTGACAGGTCGCGCAGCACTTTTTCCAGATAGGCCGGATTGGGCGGCTTGCCGAACAGGCCGCGGCTGAAGGTCACCGTCGCCCACACGCTCTCGAACGCGTCGGTCGACAATTCCTGCGGCACCAGTCCGATCTTCGCGCGCGCCGCGCGGTAGTCGCGCACGATGTCGTGGCCGTCGGCCACCACGGTGCCGGAGCTTGCATTGACAATGCCGCAGACGATGCTGATCAGCGTGGTCTTGCCGGCGCCGTTGGGGCCGAGCAGCGCGAAGATCTCGCCGCGGCGGATTTCAAGATCGACCGACTTGAGCGCCTCGAATCCGGAGGCGTAGGTCTTGCCGAGGTTGCTGATGGTGATGATGGTGATGATGGGCTGCATGGAATCCCGTCGCGCCTGCGAGCGAGCGCCAATCCTAACCCGGACGATTGCGGCAACTTTGTCCGGTGATGGGTCACGTTGCAGGAAACATCGTCCCGCGCAGAGTGGCGCCGACGCATCTCTTTGAGTCGGCCGGCGCACGTCGCCGAGTGCTCTGCTTTTTTCAATCGCACAAAAAATTGCCGCCGCACGAGGCGGCGGCAAGCATGGACGTCAGTGCAGTGCGTGATCGATCAGTTGACGACCAGGCCCGTATGGACCACAGCCTGCACATTGGCGGTGCCGCGTGCGAGCGAGATGGCCTTGTCGTGCAATGCTTTGGTGGCCACGCGGCCGGTCAGGTACACCGTGCCCTCTTCCACGCGTACATCAATGCCGGCGGCATCCGAGCCAAGGCCGGAAGCCAGGGAGGCCGTGACTTGATTGGTCAGCTTGATATCCGGCGTGGCTGGCACCGGCACCTGCACCGTGGTCGCGCCCGGTCCGGGGGTGTCGACGGTGACCGGCTTGGTGGTGCAGGCAGCGAGCGATACGGCGGCGGCAATCAGCGCGACGCTGGTTAAGTTCTTGATCTGCATGGGGTAGGTCACTCCAGTGGTGTGGATGGAACCCCGCGACTGTCCCAGCCTGAAGGTCAATTGCAGGTGATTTCGATCTACGGGCGGCGGTTGCCGTTCAGCTGGCGGCGACAAGCGGCCACGCCCTTCGGTGCCCGACGTTTGTTTCATTTCGGCTATTTGCAGGAGCGCACCTGGGCGCGATGGGGCGTTACCGGTAGAGCCACATCACGACCAGGTGCGCTCCTACAGGGACATCGGCGCGGCAGGGATTCACCGCTACCACG
>JAJAYW010000018.1 GCA_026786005.1 Lysobacter sp.
GGGGGGGGCGGGGGTGGGGCGGGGTGGGGGTTTTTTTTGCGGCGCGCCCGCCGGCCCCCGCCCGCCGTTTGGCGCCCCCCCCCCGGGCGCGGCGGGGCGCGCCCCGGGCCCCCCCCCCCCCCCCCGGCCCGCTCCTACAAAAAAAGATCCGACGCGACTTATTGCGTCGGCGGCGGTACCGGTGCGGGGTCTTCGATCGGCGGCGGCGCGCGTTCGGAAATACCCGTTGGCGTCGTCGGCGGATTCGGATCCTGTTTCATCTGCGTCGTCGAACGCATGTCCGGATCGGTTGTCGTGGTGGCATGCGCCGGCAGATTCGGATTGGAGGGCTGAGCCGGTTCCGTCGGCGACATTCCCTGATCAGTCGTGGTTGCGGAAGGTGATGCCGTCGTCGATTCCGGGGATGGCGATGCCGTTTCTTCCGTGGGTCCGGTGGATGGCGTACACGCGGCCAGCGATACCGCCAACGCAGCAGCGAACGGTAATGCGATGCGAGTCATCAGTCTTCCCTCCGAATAACGTACCAAGCAAAAACAAGTGGCGGATTTCAAATGGAAGTCCGCATTCAGCCGCACTTGACCGAAATGATCACATTCTTCGCATCGACATGAATGTTCACCCGCTGCTCGCTGTAATCCATCGTCACGGACTGGCCCGGCTTGATGACACGCGCCGTGCGCGAGCCGGTATCGGCGATGACCCTGTCCACGACCGATTGCGTCGCCGTCCGGCCGACCGCGGCCTGTCCCTTGCTGTCGTCGCATTTGATGGTGTCGGTCATGCGCGGACTCATGCTGGAACTGGGCGGTGGCACCGGTGCGTAATCAACCACCGGCGGCGGTGCATCGGCGGAGATGCCGGAACCGGAACTCGGCGGCGATGCAGGTTTTGGTGCGGTATTGACGGGCGGCGGCGCAGGCGCCGAAATTCCCTTGCCGGAATCCGATTCACACGCGCCCAGCGACAGCATCAGTGCAACGGCGACGGGCAGCGCGACGCGGCGCAAAGCAGGACGGATCATGTGGCGCTCCGGAAAATGCCGAGTGATGCATCGACAGGGCGGCCAGCATGCCGCCGCAAACGTTTGCTGCGCGTAAACGGCAGGATGCTGCGTTAACCCCGTTCCCTTGCACGCATCAACGCAGCATTCGCGTCAGCCGCAGCGCAAGCCGATGATCGCGTTGCGATCGTTGACATCGACATTCAGCCGGCCGGCGCGGAACTCCATCGTCACCATCTGGCCCGGCCGCAACACGCGCGCGACGTCGGCACGCGCATCGATCCGCGCCTGCTCGACCACCTGCGCGGTGGCTGCCTTGCCTATGGCGGACTTGGCCAGGTCGGCATTGCAACGATCCTCCATTGGCGGCATCGGCCCGCCCGTCACTGGCGGTACCGTGGTCATGCAGGCAGACAGGGATAACGAGAGCGCGATGGCGGCCGTTGCCGCGCTGTGCGATGCAAGGGACTTGATGGAAGAAGACATGGCGTGACTCCGATTGGTGAGGTTCGGCCAGCCTGCCGACCGCCACGTGTGCTTGATGTAAATGTGCACGCAGCCGTCACCGAGGCCGCGTGCTGCTTGATCGGGGAAGGGGTGCTTGCCGGCTTGCAGCGTGGCGGAGTGCCACTGCGGCGCCAGATATTGCCGTTCGAATGGAGCCACCGATCCTCGCGGCTGGAAGCACGTGGCATTGATCCCGCCGACCATCCGCGCCGCCATCGCCACGCTCAGTGAAATGAAATCGTCAACGAACTGACAGGTCAGCGCCGGCATCGCGTGTTCGCGTATCAGGCGTATGTCCACATCCCCAGTGAGGGGGCGCAGCCGCTTTGACGAAAATCACCCCGACCCCTTTGTTGGAAATCGATACTCTCGCGCCTTCTCATCCCCTGCGACGCCATTGCGCCATGATGTCGCTGGAGGCCCGCACCGTGCACACCATCGGACACATCAACCCCGCCACATCCACCACCGCGATCGGCCTGTGCTTCAGCCCCGCGATTGCATGGTCGATGACATCCCGCCAGATCGCGATTTTCGAGCAGCTCTGCTACCTGCAGATGGCTGACGCAGGCGACCACTCTCTGCTGCCCAACGTAATGGCCGAGCTGCTCGCACTCGCCCGCCGCCCGTGGTGGGATCGCGATGTCGCCGACATACCTCACGAACCTTTTCCAGGCCTGCCGGCTTGATGGCGCGGCGGCTGCTGTTTTCTGACCGAAGGAGCCGCACATGACCACCACCGTCCATCTCGCTCGAGTGATCGAGGCGATCGATTTCGCCGCCCACGCGCATCGCGCGCAGCGCCGCAAGGATGCCGAACTCACGCCCTACATCAACCATCCGATCACGCTGTTGCGCATCCTCGGCATCGAGGCCTGCATCGATGACCCCGATGTGTTGTGCGCCGCCGCCCTGCACGACTACATCGAGGATTGCTGCGGCGGGCTTGGCCAGATGACTGTTGAACAAGGCAAGGCGATCGTCAGCGATCGCTTTGGTGCGCAAGTGCTCGAGTACGTCATGGCCGTCACCGATGACAAGACCCTGCCCAAGGCCGAGCGCAAGCGGATGCAGGTCGAGTACGCCGCCCACATCCCGCATAGCGCCCGGCTGGTGAAGCTGGCCGACAAGACCGCCAACCTGCGCGACATCGCGCAATGCCCGCCGGCGGACTGGTCGGTGCAGCGTCGGCGCGAGTATTTCGACTGGGCAGCAACCGTGGTGGCGCAGCTGCGCGGGACGCATGCGGGGCTGGAGGCGTTGTTTGCTGAAGCGTTCGCGGCGCGGCCCTGAGTTGCGCGCCACGGTTCACTGCGTTGAACGCGTAAACAACGGCAACAGATCAGCAGTTGGCCAGCGACAGCTCCGAGCCGTCGATGGCACGCACGGTCAGCCGTTGAAGCGCCGCTGCGTCCGCTACGCCGATGGCCGGGCCACCGGCTGCGGTGAACAGGGTGACGTGCGGCGGCGGCACCGGCAGCACCCGACCCGTCAGCACGCCGAGACGCTGGTGAAACTTCGCCATCGCCGGAAGCTCGACCAGTTCGATGATCGATTCCCTGGCTGTCGCATCCGCGCGCTTGCGCAGCCGCAGCCAGCGATGCAGGCGCGTCCAGCACCAGTCCTGTGCGCCGAACGCCGCGCGGATCGCATCGTCGACCCCTGCAGTGCCTGCCGCTACCTCACGCAATTCCGCCCCCAGCGCCTTGCCGACAAGGGTGATGTGCAATTCGCGCTTGGGCAGAAAGGCCACGCCGTCGATCTCGACCGCGGTGTCGGGCAACGGCCAGTCTTGTTGTGCGATCGGTAGGACCAGCGTGTGCTGTGTGGACCAAGCTGGAAATGCGGGGTTCGCTTCGCCTGAGCGTGTGTGCTTGGTGTTGGTCATCTGGTGACTGTGCCACCAGCAGGGATCAGCTGCGAGAAGCAGGAGAAACGGTTACCGCCGCGAAATCCCGTCATCGAAAAAGTCACGGAGGAAAATGATGTGGGCGGGTACGGTGGTGGCGCTGCTACACGGCACGCATGCGGGGCTGGAGGCGTTGTTTGATCGGGCGCATGCGGAGTTCCCGTGATTTGTTTGGGGGGAGTGCGTCGCCCCGGGAGGGGAAGTGCACCATTCATAGCGCCCACACTTGGACAAGACGCCGCTTCGCGACTGGGTGAGCGGCAATTCGGCTAGTTGTCCGTCGAGGTTGGGTCGTGTTGCGCAGCGTCCTCGTCGTGCATGTCCATGCCATCCTCCTCATCGTCATCCATGTCGTCGAAGAAATAGATCGCGTCTCGCGTGTAGTCGATCCAAGGGCGCGTCGTTACGACATAACCAAGACGATTTACGAAGTGAAAGCCGGGAGCCGCGTACCAGTTGCCGTCTTCATCGTCGCCGGATTCGATCACCGACCACACATGTTCTTCCGGATGCTTTCGGGCTTCAGCGAACTCCATGAGTCCGCCGTCCGCGGCGTGCGTTAAGCCCCATTCCTCCCAGAACTCGTCTTCCGAAATCATCGGCATGATGGTCACCACCGGCCGTACGGCGACAGGGTGCAGTCCCATCGATTGGCGACAGCTCGGATGCGAGCCACAACCTCAGCTACATCGCCCACAACGATTAGCTTTTCCAACTCGTCCGGCTCGGCGGCGCGTAGCGCCACGAACTCGTGGTAGGCGTGGTCGAGGTCTTCGTCTTCGATGGGCTCGTAGAACTCTAGATGCTGGTCTTGCAGCGGTGGAATGCCGATCTGCTCGGCGATGAAGCACCTGCCACCATCCAGTTCAGGGACGATGAGATCGACATAAGATTGCTGAAACGCGCCCGTCAACAACACTTGCCCGGGTGTTTTCCAGTTGGCGGCGTCGCGGTACATGTATTCCAGTACGGAGAACGAGGTGTTCTTTTGACTGTTCATTTGCGATCCCTGCGGTGGAGGCTGCAGGGATGTTTCCATCGATCAGTCGCGCGGATTGAGACGCACGCTTAAGGAAGGTCTGAACAAGTCGCCATTCCTGTAGAGCGGAGCTTGCTCCGCTGCTTTTGCATCACACCAACAGCAGTCGAATAAGTTCGACTCTACGAAAAGCGACTGACGCGATCCTTTACGAGGACGTGTTCAGACCCTCAGACGGGCGCTAGGTCGAGCACACCTCAAAGAACCGCTGGCGATGCCTCGCAAGGAAATCCGGGTGCGGATGGAAGCGCTCCGGTAACTCGATGCGGCGTCCTTCCGCTTTCGTAAATGAGAGCGTCGAGAGTTCGTCCTTGAGTCCAAGCAGCCGCTCGGAAACGACGACGCGAAGATCTTCGCTGAGAGTGATCAGATGCGCATCGAACGCCTTGTCGTGAATGGCCGAAAGACACAGGCCATTGCTCGGATTTAGGCGATTGGATTTGTCCGCGCGCCACACCACGATGTGGCTGGCGACCAGCAGGCGCGAATCACTCACTCCAGAGATGCAACAACGCGTCCGGTAACTGCTTAGAACCGCCTTACGGAAGAACGCTTGTTTGATGCGTTGCTCCGTCAGTACCTGTCGAGTCTCGCCGGTGAAATCCTCAAGTTCGATGTCGGGCGCTTCGTTGTCGGGCAGCTCCGGCGTGGTTTCCGAGAGCTGGCGGCGAAACTGGGCGCACTCCAGTGCTAGCGTCTCCCAATTGCCATGGAACTCACTCCACACCTCCTTATCCATCCCGGAGGCATTGCCCAAGCCAGCGCGACCACTCGCGCGAATGGCTGGATCAAGGCTCGCAAGATTGCCGAGTTTCATAGCGACTGAGCTGGGAGTCCGACGGATCAACGTCGCGAGTTCAATCACTTTCTTGTTGCGAGAGTGGAGCTTGCCGAACGGGGTTTGACAGTAAAAATGGAAGGCGAGTTTTGTTTGCTCTCGCGACCAATTGCCCGAGGAAGGAAGCGCATCATCCAGCGAAATTTGATCTGAAATCATTAGGGCTCCTGTGCCGTCAGCTGCGCGACGACGTCTGTATGCGGTCCCGCTGCTCGCATCATCAAAATACGCGACAAGGCCCGCGCTGTCTTTCGCCTTACGCTTTTGACCTTCTCGCGCACTTGCCCCGCGCGCATGCCGCTCCTGATCGTCATTCCCGCGAAGGCGGGAATCCAGTGTCTTTGCTTTCCACGGCTTCAAGTCGCTGGATCCCCGCCTTCGCGGGAATGACGAGTGCGGTATTAATTTGTTCAGATCTTGCTTATCGTGAGTTGCCAAGCGGCAAATACCACTGCGAATTCTCGTCAGCACACGACTCAAACCCGTACTTCGCGTAGAACCGCGCTGCAGCGTCATCCTTGGCATCCACCACCAACGCGTAGCAGGCAATGTCTTCGCGCGCTGCCAAACAGCGTTTGATCGCATTCTGTAACAGCAACTCGCCGTAACCCCGGCCGCGCTGCGCGTCGTCCACGGCCAGGCGGCCCAGACGCGCCGCGGGCACGGGATGCATCGGCAGTTTCTTTTGTTCTTCGGTGCTTAGATCGGTCAGCCGCATGCTGCCGAAACTGATGCTGTAGTAGCCCACGATGGCGCGTGGTGCGGTCGAGTCGACCAGCACATATGTTGTCGAGACATTACGGCGCTGGTGCTGGCTGGCCAGTTCCTTGAGGAAGCGGTCCATCGCGGGCACGCCGCTATGAAAATCGGCGCGAGGATGTCGCGCCGATTCCATTTTCTCGATGCGCAGTGCCATCAGAGACCGAGCTTGTCGCCCCTGGCCATGGCCTTGCGCAAGGCTGCATTCGGTGCAAACGGACGGTCCAGCGCCTTGAGAAAGCGCTTGGTCTGGCTGGCGGACAGGGTCACGGACTGTTCCGCCTCGACGATCCGCTGCGCCTCGCGCAACAGCACCCCGCGCGCGAACGTTGACAGGCCTTCGCCCTTGAGTTCGGCGGCACGGGCGACGACCTGCTTGTCCCGGGTCGTGATGCGAAGTTCGAGGCGGTCGGGGGTAGCGGTCATGGCAGCAATCTCCTGTACGGCAATATGCCGTACATGGTAGTCGAAATCAAGATGACTGCCCTCGCGGCGTCTCATGGTTCAGTCTCCAGAAGTCGGTTGTTGGCGACGCTAAACTGGCATGGCACATACGGACTTCCACATGCTCCGACTCACCGACATCAAGCTCCCGCTGGATCACGCCGAGCCCACGCTTGCGGCGGCCATCGTCGCGCGCTTGGGCATCCACGCCGATGAGCTGACCGGCTACACCGTCGCCAAGCGCAGCTACGACGCGCGCAAGCGGGGGGCGATCGTGTTGATTTATTCGGTGGATGTGGAGACGCCGCGCGAGCTGGAAATACTGGTGCGGTTGCAGACGGATCCAGAAGCAGAAGCGCGCTTCGACCCTTCGACGCGCTCAGGGCTCAGGGTGAGCGGATCCGGAGGAGGTGAAAACGGGACGGTCGTGCCCACGCCCAATACCGATTACAAATTCGTCGCACATGCACCGCGTGAGTTGCCATTGCGGCCCATCGTGATCGGCACCGGCCCGTGCGGGTTGTTTGCGGGGCTGGTGCTGGCGCAGATGGGGTTCCGGCCGATCATCCTGGAGCGCGGCAAGGCGGTGCGCGAGCGGACGGTGGATACGTTCGGGTTGTGGCGCAAGAAGATCCTGAATCCAGAATCCAACGTGCAGTTTGGCGAGGGCGGGGCCGGCACGTTTTCCGACGGCAAGCTGTGGAGCCAGATCAGCGATCCGATGCATTACGGGCGCAAGGTCATCGCCGAATTCATCAAGGCCGGTGCACCAGAGGAAATCGCCTATGTGAGCAAGCCGCACATCGGCACGTTCCGGCTGGTGTCGATGGTCGAGCACATGCGCGCGACCATTGAATCGCTGGGCGGCGAGATCCGGTTCTCCAGTCGCGTCGATGATGTGTTGGTCGAAACCGATGCAGCGGGAGGACGACGCATCCGCGGCGTGACGTTGGCCAGCGGCGAACAGCTGCGCGCCGATCATGTGGTGATGGCGCTCGGCCACAGCGCGCGCGACACCTTCGAGATGCTGCATGCCCGCGAGGTGTTTCTCGAAGCAAAACCCTTTTCGATCGGCTTCCGTATAGAACACCCGCAATCGTTGATCGACCAGTCGCGCTTCGGGCCGCAAGCCGGACATCCGTTGCTCGGCGCGGCCGATTATAAACTGGTGCACCACTGCCGCAACGGACGCTCGGTCTACAGTTTCTGCATGTGTCCGGGCGGCACCGTGGTTGCGGCCGCGAGCGAGCCGGGGCGCGTTGTCACCAACGGCATGAGCCAGTACTCGCGCAACGAGCGCAACGCCAATGCGGCGATCGTGGTCGGCATCACGCCGGAGGATTACGCGGCGTATGGCCAGCCTCAAAACGGTAAGCCAGACCCATTGGCCGGTATCACCTTGCAGCGGCATTGGGAAGAACGCGCGTTTGAACTCGGCGGTCGCGAATACGAAGCGCCGGGACAGCTGGTCGGTGATTTCATCGACAGACGCGCATCGAGCGCATTCGGCACGGTGCTGCCGTCGTACACCCCCGGCGTGCGGCTTGGTGATTTGTCCACGGCGTTACCTGATTACGCGATCGTCGCGATCCGCGAAGCCTTGCCTGCATTCGACAAACAGCTGAAGGGTTTCGCAATGCACGACGCCGTGCTGACAGGCGTCGAGACGCGTACTTCATCGCCGCTGCGCATCACCCGCAATGCCGATGGCCACAGTCTCAACACGCGCGGATTGTTTCCGGCCGGCGAAGGCGCGGGGTATGCCGGCGGGATCCTGTCCGCGGCGGTGGACGGCATCAAGGCGGCGGAGGCGGTGGCGATGGATCTGGTGGCAGCGGGAGTGGCGCGCGCCGCGTAAGAAGAGTCGTCATCCCCGCGAAGGCGGGGATCCAGTGACTTAAGCTGCGGAGCTAAGGCCGCTGGGTTCCCGCGTTCGCGGGAATGACATCAACAACGTCGCGCAGTGGGCCGGGGCCCACCCTACGATTCGATGGAGAACACCGCAATGAAACCCAGGAATACCAACAAACCCGACATCGACGACGAACAACGCCGCCTCGCCGTACTGATCGATGCCGACAACGCGCAGCCGTCCGTGATCGAAGGCCTGCTGGCGGAAGTGGCGAAGTTCGGCGTGGCCAGCGTCAAGCGCATCTATGGCGACTTCACCTCCACCCGCGCGACGCAGTGGAAAACCGCGCTGCTGAAACACTCGATCAACCCGGTGCAGCAGTTCGCCTACACCAGCGGCAAGAACGCGACGGACTCGTCGCTGATCATCGACGCGATGGACCTGATGTACACCGGGCGCTTCGACGGCATGTGCCTGGTGTCGAGCGACAGCGACTTCACCCGGCTGGCGCAGCGGATTCGCGAGGAAGGCCTGACCGTGTACGGCTTCGGCGAGCGCAAGACACCGGACGCGTTCGTGCAGGCGTGCGACAAGTTCATCTACACCGAAGTGCTGCGCGCGGATGTCACCGTCGCGGCGCCCGCAACACCGGCGCGGGTCGCGAGGCCTGCAAAGGCCGCTGCAAAAAAAACCGTGCCCGCGCAGGCCACGACGGCGGCAGCGATCACGCAACCAGCCGCCATCGCCCCGACGCCGAACAAGCCCACCGTGTTGCCGTTGCCGCTGGACCTGCTGCGCCGCGCGATCGAGGAAGCGTCTGATGAGCAAGGCTGGGCGCATCTCGGCAACGTGGGCAGCTATCTGACCAAGATTCGTCCCGATTTCGATCCACGTCTGTATGGCCACAAGAAGCTGAGTGATTTGCTGAAGCATCATCCGCGGCATTTCGCGTTGGAAGAACGTGGCGGCGCGGCGAGCGGCAGCAAGACGATCTACGTGCGTGCGCTGGATTGAATGCGGCTGTTTCCCATGTCAACGCATGGTTTCGTAGGGTGGGTCTTGACCCACCATCGCGGTAATCAAGACGAAGAGCGGTGGGTCGAGACCCACCCTACCGTGTCATGGGATCTTTGATGAACAAACCATTTTCGCCATCGTGCGACCGCAACAGAGATCCGATCCTCGACCTGTTGCGCGTGCACTTCGCGCAGTGCCGGCAGGTGCTGGAAATCGGCAGCGGCACCGGCCAGCATGCGGTGCATTTCGCGGCGGCAATGCCGTGGCTGACATGGCAGTGTTCGGATCGCCCCGAACATCTGCCGGGAATCCGCATGTGGTTGGACGAGGCCGGGTTGTCAAACACCCCGCCCCCGATGGAGCTGGATGTGCGCGCGCCTGGCGCGCTTGCGACCCGGCGATTCGATGCGGTGTTCAGTGCCAACACGCTGCACATCATGTCGTGGGAAGAGGTCGTGGCGTTTTTTGATTGTGTCGATGCGCTGGTGGGGAAGCGCGGCGGGGCAAATCGGCTCATCCCCGGATCAAGTCCGGGGCTGGCCCTGAGTTCGTCGAAGGACGTCCTGGAGGAGCAGGCCGTGCTGGTGGTGTATGGCCCGTTCAACCATGGCGGTGCATTCACCAGTGCCAGCAATCGCGATTTCGATGCCGCGCTGAGGTCGCGCGAGCCGCACATGGGCATCCGTGATCTGGAAGCGGTCGACACGTTGGCCCGCGGGATCAGCATGCGGCTGGAACACGACCTCGCGATGCCTGCCAACAATCGTTGTCTGGTCTGGCGACGATAAGCTGTCGCACTGTTCGCAGACCGGGATGACCATGTCGCCACTAGCCGTGATTGCAGGACTCGAGGTTCCCGCCAATGTGTTGGTCACCGGCGCCAGCAGCGGCATCGGCCTGGCCGCGGTGGGGCAGTTGCTGGATAACGCGCGCGTCGGCCGGGTGGTCGCGGTGTCGCGTGGCGCGGAGCATCACGCCGGGCTGTCGGAACTCGGCCGCTCGCATGGGGATCGGCTGCTCACGTTGTCGTGCGACATCACCTCGGACAACGATCGCGATGCACTTGCCGCGCGCCTCGCGGCAGCCGGCATCGACAGCCTGCATCTGCTGCTGAATTGCGCCGGTGTACTGCACGCGCACCGGTTGCGTCCGGAGAAATCCCTGGCCGCGCTGCGCAGCGATGCGTTGGCACAGGTGTTCGCGTTGAACGCCTTCGCGCCGGTACTGCTGGTGCAGGCGCTGCTGCCGCTGTTGAAGCACAGGGATCCGGTCGTGCTCGCATCGCTGTCGGCGCGGGTCGGTTCCATCGGCGACAACCACCTTGGCGGCTGGTATGCGTACCGCGCGTCCAAGGCAGCGCAGAATCAGTTGTTCCGCACGCTGTCGATCGAATTGCGGCGCACGCACCCGCACGCCGCCTGCGTGCTGTTGCATCCAGGCACCGTGGACACGCCGTTGTCGAAACCCTTCCAGGCTGGCGTGCCGCCGGAGAAGCTGTTCACGCCCGAGCACTCGGCGCGGCGGCTGCTCATGGTCATCGCCGGGATCACGCCGGAAGCCAGCGGACGGTTTTATGCGTGGGACGGGGCAGAAATTCCGTGGTGAGCCCGGGAAGCCGCCGCGCCGCAATCTTCAACCTGGACGTGCGGGGCACAGCCCATGCGAATGGGACGCTTCGTTCACGTTGGCTGTGGCTACGATGCCGGCATCGTCCGCTTTCCAGGAACCGTGCCAATGCCCCGCAAGTCCTTCGCAAGATTGTCCGCGCTGACCTTTTTGCCGCTGGTATCGGCGATCACGCTGGCGCAGACAGCGCCGCAGGACGTCCCCTATCCGCCGGGCACGGTCGCCATTGCCGTCGATGCCACCGATCTGGCGCAGCGCATCATCAAGGTCAAACAGACGCTGCCGGTGCAGGCCGGACCGATGACGTTGCTGTTCCCGCAATGGTTGCCCGGCAACCACGCACCCTCCGGCCCCATCGACAAACTCGCCGGGCTCAAGATCGTGGGCAACGGCCAGCCGATCACATGGAAGCGCGATCCGTTGAACGTCTTCGCCTTCCAGCTCGATGTTCCCGCCGGCGTGCAATCGATCACCACCCAGTACCAGTACCTCACGCCGACCGACAGCGCGCAGGGCCGCGTGGTGATGACGCCGAACATGCTCAACCTGCAGTGGAATGCGGTGGTGCTGTATCCGGCCGGGCACTACGCCAGCCAGATCACGTATGCGCCGAGCGTGACCTATCCGGCCGGTTGGCAGGCAGCGACCGCACTGGACGTGGCCGGCAAGGACGGCAACACGGTGCGTTATGACGCGGTGCCGCTGGACATCCTCGTCGACTCGCCGGTGTTTGCCGGCCGCTACTTCAAGCAATTCGATCTGATCCCCGGGGCGAAGGTGCCGGTGCGGTTGAACGTGGTCGCCGATGCGGCAAAACACCTCGAAGCCAAACCCGAACACATCGCCCAGCATCGCGCGATGGCGACGCAGGCGCTGAAACTGTTCGGCGCGCAGCATTACGACCATTACGACTTTCTGTTCGCGGTCACCAAACAACTGGGCGGCATCGGTCTCGAACACCAGCGCTCCAGCGAGAACTCCCTCGGCACCGGCTACTTCACCGACTGGGACAGCAAGGTCGGCAGCAGCGACCTGCTTGCGCACGAGTACGTGCATTCCTGGAACGGCAAGTTCCGACGCCCCGCCGATCTGACCACGCCGAACTTCAACGTGCCGATGCAGGACAGTCTGTTGTGGGTGTACGAGGGACAGACCCAGTACTGGGGCAACGTGCTGACCGCGCGCGGCGGCCTGCGTCCGATCGAGGCGTCGCGCGATGCGATCGCGCTGGTCGCGGCGACCTACACCGACAACCGGCCGGGATTCGCATGGCGTTCGGTGCAGGACACCACCAACGATCCGATCATCTCCCGGCGCAGCCCCAAGCCCTACCGCGGCTACCAGTTGAGTGAGGACTACTACTCGGCCGGACAGTTGATCTGGCTCGAAGCCGATGCGCACATCCGCGCCCGGACCGGGGGAAAAAAATCTCTCGACGATTTCGCGCGCGCGTTTTTCGGCGTGGATGACGGCGCCTGGAAAACCCCGAAGACCTACACCTTCGAGGACGTCGTCGCCACGCTCAACGGCGTGCTTGCCGACGACTGGGCGACCTTCCTGCGCGAACGCCTCGATGGCAAGACGCCGGTCACGCGCGGCATCGAAGCCAGCGGCTGGCGGCTGGTCTACAGGGACGAACCCAACGCGCTGGCCAAAGCGCGGCAGAAAGAGGCGGATGGCGGCGCCGACTACATCTATTCAGTTGGCCTCAGCGCCGACAAGGACGGCAAGGTCGGCGAGGTGCGCTGGGACAGTGCCGCGTTCAACGCCGGCATCGGCAGCGGCATGACGCTGGTCGCGGTCAATGATCTGGAATACAGCCAGGATGCGTTGGAAGACGCCATCAAGGCGGCCAAGACCGACAAGGCGCCGATCCGGTTGATGGTCAAGGAGTTCAACCGCTTCCGCACGATCAATGTCGACTACAGCGACGGATTGCGGTATCCGCATCTGGAACGCATTACGGGCAAACCCGATTACTTGACGGCGATCTTCGCGCCGAAGAAATAAGCGCGGCGCATCAAGGTGGCGCGGCGATGCTCGGCATCACCGCGGCGCCGCGCTGGAAGTATTCGGTTGTGCCGCCGACCTGCAGGCCGAACTTGCGGATGGTGACGCGGTTGATCAGCGTGGTGCCGTCGCCCGCGAGATACATCCAGTGGTGCATCCGCACCCGCGTCAGCGGATTGCCGGGCTTGAGCTGCAGCGTGTATTCCCAGCGGAACGCATTGCCGTGGACATAACCGGTGGCGACGCCGATCACGCCGTCGGCGGTGGCATCGTAGCGATGCGCACCGACGCGGTGGAAGCGCCAGATGCGTTGTTGACTGCGCCCATCCTCGAACGTGAAGTCCTGGGTCAGCACCAGCGCGCCTGCATCGCGGCGCCCGAACAGGTCGGCGCGGAAGCGGGACCTGGGCGTGCCGTCGCGCGATTCGAGCACGCCCCAGGCGTGCGTCGGCCCCTCGAAGTACGCGATCGGGTCGAACGCGGGGGACGCGCCATTGAAGCGTTGCGTCGGGGCATCAGCGCAAGACGTCAATGCAGTAATGCCAACCGCCATCACTACGAATCGCGAAACGTGTTTGACCCGGTGTTTGATCCAGTGCATGCAACCATTGTGATGCCGCGACGGTGCGCGCCTGGTGACGGCCGCACCTGGCATCGGTGATGCGCAACGCTTGCCCGCCGCGCCACTGGCCGATCTCCGCAGTGTCAGCGCGTCGCTGCCGTCGCCGTCGGTCGCGACTTTTCCCGCCAGTACTCGCGCTGGATGATCGGCACCAGCGCCGCGGTGAAGCGGTCGGCTTCCGACGCCGACAGGTGCGACCACTCCGGCTGCCAGTAGCCCTGCAACTCCGGGTAATCCTCGAAATGGATGCCGGGCGCGCCGGTCGCCTGCAGCAGGCGATCCCACGTGCGCGCACGCGGCAGACCGTTCTGCTCCCCCGCGTAAAGCGGACCGGTGCTCGGTGGGCGGATGAACAACACATCCACGCCGCGCGCACGCAGCGTGCGGACCGCGATCGCCGCGCGCTGGATCTGCGCCGCCATCACCGCCTGCGCCTTGGCCGGTGTATCCATGTGCGGCGGCGGCCGGCCAAACCGCACCAGCCACGTGCGCTGCACCATCGCACGGTACGCGGCGTCAGTCTCCAGCTTGCCCCACATGCGGGTATTGCGATCGACATCCTGCACCATGAGTTTGCGCACCTCCGGCAGGTTCGGCACACCGTCGCGCGCGGGCCACGCCTGGCGCTTGACCACCGTGGCCAGCGCGAAGTCGGGGTCGTAGAAGCCCAGCCACGGTTCCAGCAACTGCTGCGACAACCAGTTCCCGCTGCGTTGCGAGGGCCCTTGGTCGTGGGTGTACGCGACCACGTCTGCGCGCAACTTGCCGCCGCTGAAGAACAGTCCGGGCGTGACGCCGACCAGCAGGCGGCCGGTGAAGTCGGGGTCGGCGGCGAGGTCTTCGAGGATTGGCAGCGGCGAGGTGCCTTCCAGTGCTAGCTGGATCGGCCGCTCGCCGGTGATCGCTTCCCACACCGGCAACTGCACGTCGAACAGCACGCGCGAGGAGCCGATCAACACGGTCTTGCCGCCTTCGCCGGCATTGATGCGACGGCGTTGCTGCGCCCACTGGCCATCGCTGTTGCGATAGGAGGGCGTGGCGCCGAATGCGCGCCAGTGCCATTCCCACGCCGCCATCATCAGCGTGGCCAGCACCAGCGCGGCGATGAAGATCCTCTGCCATGGCTGCGGCGGGATGTCGCGGACCGGCACCGGTTGCGCGACGCCGGGGCGGTCGGACGCGGTGGGGCGCACGAAGCCGGGCCGCTCGAAGCGCTCGCCGGTTGCGATGCCATTCGCCGCCATGACGACGGTGTCAGAACTGGCGGCTTCAGAACTGGCGGCTTCAGAACTGGAAATAGATGAAGGCATTACCCGACCCCTGTGCAATCACGATCGCGAACAACATCAGCGCCCACGTCCCCGACAACACCGCGGCGGGCACGCGTGCGATGGTCGACTCCAGTGTGCGATTGCGCATTGCCCAGTGCGCGCAGACGATGCCGCCGACGATCAGCGCGACCATCACCAGCTGCACCGTCGGCAGGATCGGGACGGCCTTGGCGTTCTGGCCGAACATCCCGCCCAGCACCAGCCATGCCTTGCCGAAACTGTCGGCGCGGAAGAACACCCAGGTCACGTTGACCAGCGCGTAGGTCAGCAGGCCGAGCCCGAACAGCGCCATCGGACCGGGCCGATACCCGGCGAAGCGCGCGCGCAACACGCGCTCACTGGCGAGATACACGCCGTGCAATCCACCCCACACCACGAACGCCCAACTCGCGCCATGCCACAGGCCGCCCAGCAGCATCGTCACCATCAGTGCCAGATAGGTGCGCGCCTCGCCGTGCTGGTTGCCGCCGAGCGGGATGTACAGGTAATCGCGCAGCCATGCCGACAGGGTGATGTGCCAGCGCCGCCAGAAATCCGAAAAACCAATCGCCGCATGCGGGAAGCGGAAGTTGTCCGGCATCGCGAAGCCCAGGCACAAGGCCGCACCGATCGCTGTCGTCGAGTAGCCGGCGAAGTCGCAGAAGATCTGTCCGCTGAAGGCCAGCGTCGCCATCCACGCATCCAGCGCGCCGGGAACCAGGGTGCCGTCGTAGACCATCTCCGCCGACTGCGCGAGGAAGCCGTCGGCCAGCACGATCTTCTGGAACAGGCCCAGCGTCATCAACGCCAGGCCGAACCGCAACATATCGGGTGTGGCGCGGCGCGGCTGCGCGAACTGCGGCACCAGCTCGGTCGGCCGCATGATCGGGCCGGCGACCAGATGCGGGAAGAACGTCACGAACAGCGCGTAGTCGAGGAAGTTGCGCGCCGGCGCCGCGCGCCGCAGGTATATGTCCAGCGTGTAGGACATCGTGGCGAAGGTGTAGAACGAGATGCCGACCGGCAGCACGATGTCGTAGTCGGGCGGCACGTAGTCGATGCCGAAGCCTGCCATGAACCACTGGAAATTCTGCAGCAGGAACTCGCCGTACTTGAAGTAGCCGAGCATGCCGAGGTTGGCGACCACCGACAGCAGCATCCACGCACGCCGCGCGTTCGGCCGCTCCGCGCCCACCAGCTTCTTCGCCGCCCACCAGTCGACCACCGTCGCCACCCACAGCAGGATCACGAACGGCGGGTTCCAGGCTGCGTAGAACAGATAGCTCGCGATGAGCAGGTTGACCTTCTTCGTGGTCCAGCCGAACGGCATCGCGTGCAGCGCGAGCACACAGGCGAAGAACACCACGAAGGTGAGCGAGTTGAAGACCATGGCGAGCACTGACGCGATCGCCGGGCGACCGTATGAGGAAAAGAACACCGAAAGCGGTCGCGACCGGACAC
>JAJAYW010000019.1 GCA_026786005.1 Lysobacter sp.
GATAAGCGAAGCGCATCCGGGAGCTCTCCGCCACGTGACGAAAAGCCCCGGATGCGCTTCGCTTATCCGGGCTACGTTTCCAGGCAGACCCGGAGGTCTCCCCTGAATCCTGCGAGGCCGAAGACGATCCGTTGTTTCAGGACATCCTATTTCGCCACATCCAGCGCCTGCTGCTTGGCCTGTCGCCGCGCATCCGCTGGTTGATCCCATGCGTTGTTGAACACCGCCGGTTCCCACGAACCGTAGGTCGGATTCGGCAGCATCCACCAGCGCTCGCCGAACCAGTCGTTGTATTCGTCGAGCAACTGGCCGCGCCCTTGCGGCGTGTTGGCGACGATCTGCACGAAATCGCCGAGCTGGTCGCCGAACTGCATCACCACGCGGTACTGCTGCCCGGCGAACTTGCGGCGGCAATTCTTCTCGCTGCCGTTCTGCTCGCAATCCTTGACGAAGGTGCCCAGGCCGAGGAACACCGATTCGTCCTTCACCGGCAATCCGGCCTCGCGCAGGTTTTCCAGCGTCGCTGCCTGCAGGTGCTCGGCGCGATTGGACAGATACAAAATGGTTGCGCCTTTTGCAGCAGCGGCCTTGGCGAAATCGACCACGCCCGGCAGTGGCTTCGCCTTCTTCTCGGCGACCCACTGGTCCCAAGTGATGTCATCGAACTCCTTGCCGTCGCGCACCAGACGCGCCTGGTACGGCGAGTTGTCGAGCACGGTTTCGTCGACGTCCATGATCACCGCAGGCTTCAAACCAGTCGTCGCGTTGCCGCGTTCGTCTGGCGCCAGCGCGTCCCAGTTCTTTTCTTTCAACGCCACGTCGAGCTTGTCGGCCGCAGCCCGGTAAATGGTTTCGCTGACCGCCTTGTACTCGGCCGACGACTGCATCCACAGTACCGCGTTGAGGTTGTCGTGGGCGGCGACCGTGGAGGTTGCGGCGGTCTGCTCGACGGCCGGCTTCGCCGCAGCGGTATCGGCAGCACTCGGCGCGGTGTCGGTGCGCTTGCAGGCCGCGAGCGACAACGCGGCCGCGAGCAGGGAAACGGTGAACAGGGTGCGGCGCATGGCGGATCATCCGGTGCTGGTCGATGGCCGGCGAGTGTAGCGAAGTCGGAAAACCGCATAGTGTCAGTGCGCTGAATGTTTTGTAGGAGCGCACCTGGGCGCGATGAGGCTCTACCGGTATCGCCTCCTCTCGCCCAGGTACGCTCCTACAGATTTCGCAGGATTCAGATGGCGAATATATTAGCCTGCGCAGCACGCGTGGGAGGGATCAAACTTCCAGCAACGCCTTGATCGCCGCAAACCCCGCAGTCGCACGCTCGTTCTTGCGCTCCGCATCGGCGACCGGATCGGCGCCATCGCGCTGCAATTCAGCGGCGGGGAGTTCGTCGAGGAAGCGGCTGGGTTGCAGTCGGATCCTGGAGCCCCAACGCTGCGTTTCGCGCGAGTGCGACAGCCACAGTTGTTCCTTGGCGCGGGTGATGCCGACGTAGAGCAGGCGGCGCTCCTCGTCGATGCGGCCTTCGTCGATGCTGGCTTCGTGCGGCAGTGTCTTGTCGTCGACGCCAACGATGAAGACGTAGCGGAACTCCAATCCCTTCGCGCCGTGCAGGCTCATCAGGCGCACCTGGTTGCCGGCGTCGCCCTTGTCGGCGTGCGAGAGCAGTGCGAGTGAGGCTGCAAGTTCGCCCGCACCCGAGCCGCGCGCTTCCGCACGTTTTGAAGCGTCGAACCAGTCGGCGAGTTCGTCGAGGTTGCCGCGGCGGATCGCGAACATCGCGTCGGTCTTGCATTGGGCGCGCAAGGCCGTCAGTAGGCCGGAGCGGTCATTGAGTTGCCGCACCAGTTCGGCCGGCGGCACGCGCATCGCTTCGCTGCGCAGGTGCCGCACGATGTCGATGAAACCGCTCAACGCATTGCTTGCGCGCGGCGGCAACTGTTTCAACAGTCCGATCGATTCCGATGCGCGCGACAGCGGCAGGCCGGCGTGTTGCGCCAGCTCTGCCAGCTTCGCCAAAGTCGTCGCACCGACTTCGCGTTTGGGCGATTGCACCGCGCGCAGGAACGCCGCATCGTCCTCGGGATTGGCGATCAGCCGCAACCACGCCAGCGCGTCCTTGACCTCGCCGCGTTCCAGGAATGCCGTGCCGCCGCTGAGGTGATACGGAATACGCAGCAACTGCAGCGCCTTTTCCAGCGCGCGCGACTGGTGGTTGCCGCGGAACAGCACGCAGAAATCGCTCCACGCCGCTGTGCGTGCGGTATGCACGAAATGGATTTCGCCAGCGACGCGTTCGGCCTCGTGGCCGCTGTCGCGGCATTCCCAGACGCGGATGCGCTCACCATCGGCCTGCGCGCTCCACAGCTGTTTGGGATGCTCGTGCGGGTTGTTGGCGATCAACGCATTCGCCGAGCGCAGCACGCGATTGCTGCAGCGGTAATTCTGTTCCAGCTTGATGACCTGCAGCGCCGGATAGTCGCGCGCGAGTTGCGAGAGGTTTTCCGGATTGGCGCCGCGCCACGCGTAGATGCTCTGGTCGTCATCGCCGACGCAGGTGAAGTTGCCTTTGTTGCCGGCCAAGGCCTTCAACATGCGGTATTGCGCATCGTTGGTGTCCTGGCATTCGTCCACCAGCAGGTAGCCGATGCGTTCGCGCCACGCCAGCGCGCAGTCCGCGTCGTTTTCCAGCAACTGCACCGGCAGGCGGATCAGGTCGTCGAAATCGACCGCGTTGAATGCAGTGAGCCGAGCCTGGTATTTCGCATACAACGCCGCGGCCTCGCGCTCGCGCACCGTGATCGCGGCGTCCTGCGCCTGTTGCGGCGACAGCCCGCCGCTCTTGGCGCGCGAGATCAACGCTTGCGCGGCTTGCAGCGCATCGGGTTTCGCGCCGGGCATCAGGTCTTTCAGCTGCGCGGTGCTGTCGTCGCTGTCGAACACCGAGAAGCCGCGCCTGAGCCCGGCTTTTGCGTGTTCGATCTGCAACAACTTCAGACCCAGCGCATGAAACGTGCTGATCGTCAGTGCTTCGCCCGCATCGCCTTTCACTCGCCGTGCAAGGCGCTCACGCATCTCGCGCGCCGCCTTGTTGGTGAACGTGATCGCGGCGACGCGCTTGGCCGGATAACGCCCCGACTGGACCAGGTGCGCAATTTTCTCGACGATCACCCGCGTCTTGCCGCTGCCCGCGCCGGCGAGCACGAGCAAGGGACCATCGCAGAGCAGGACAGCGGCGGATTGTTGGGGATTGAGGCCGTGCATGTGTTTCGCGATTCGACGGGCTCACCATGAACGGGTTCAGGTGAACAAGCTTCAAGGCCGGTCATTCTGTGCGCGCATGACGAGGTTGTCGATGTTTGTAAGCCGGGAGAACGAGCTGGGCTTGATCCGGAGATGATCAGTTCTTCGACAGGGGGGATGAACGCAAGTCGCAAGTGTGACGAAGATCAAGAGCGTCCTTCGACAAGCTCAGGACGAGCAGTTTCTAGTGATATCGTTCTACGAACCTCACAACCCGGAGGGCGGCGTGCATGGATGCACGCCCTGCGTTTGTATAACGTCTGCCGACCGAGGCAGGATGCCGAGTCGGAAAATCCTCGTAACAATCAAGCGACCGGCTGTGCTCCACCTCGGGGAAAGCCCTTTTCTTTGGTTCCGTTTCTTTGACTCGCGCTTTGCGCTCACCCTTCGGGCCAGCTTCGCTGTTCGCGTGCTTCGTACGCAGTGGGCTCATCAAAAGAAATGAACTCGCGCGCAGCGCGAAACGCTCTTCAACAGCGAAGCTGGTCAAGCTCTTCAACAGCGAAGCTGGTCAAGCTCTTCAACAGCGAAGCTGGTCAAGCTCTTCAACAGCGCAACGGGTCAAGCTCTTCAACAGCGCAGCTGATCAACGCTCTTCAACAGCGAGCTGGGCAAGCGTTTGCTTTCATCAACAGCAACGTGCCCTGACGCAACCCCTCCCCAGCCCTCCCCTGCCTTCGCAGGGGATGGAGCCAAGCGCGTTCTTCGACGGCATCAATGTGTGGGGTGTGCGCGTTTGAAAGAGCTCCGAAAACCGCCGATGGTGAGCCTGCCGAACCGCGGATAAACTCACCGCATGGCCAAGCTCTATTTCTATTATTCGGCGATGAACGCCGGCAAGACCACCACACTGCTGCAATCGGCGCACAACTACAGCGAACGCGGCATGCGCGTGATGATCCTGACGCCGAAACTTGATTACCGAGCCGGCAGCGGCACGGTGGCGTCGCGCATCGGATTGAGCGCGGAAGGCGTCGCCTTCGCTCGCAATGACGACCTCGCACGGCGCATCCAGGCAGACATCGCCGCAAGTGGCAAGCTCGATTGCGTGCTGGTCGATGAAGCGCAATTCCTCAGTCGGGCGCAGGTGTGGCAACTCAGCGACGTGGTCGATGCGCTGCACATTCCGGTCCTGTGCTACGGCCTGCGCACGGACTTCCGCGGCGAACTGTTCGAGGGCAGCCAGCACCTGCTGGCGTGGGCCGACGAGCTGACCGAGATCAAGACCATCTGCCACAGCGGCAAGAAGGCGACGATGACCGTGCGCGTCGACGACCAGGGACTGGCCGTGCAGGACGGACCCCAAGTGGAGATCGGCGGCAACGAGCGTTACGTGTCGGTCAGCCGCGCCGAGTTCAAGAAGATCGCGCGCGGGGAAGGCCGCATCGAACTGCTTCAGCCGTCGTTGCTGGATGCCAGCGACGTCGACTGACCGCACGCAACGCGCAGCGCGGCGACACGGCGCGGCAGCACGCCGCCATCGGGCAGTGCGATGCGCAATTCTTCGACCAGCGCGTCAAGTTCGCTGCGACCGCGCGCAACATCGTCACGCGCGCAGCGCGCCTCCGCCGCATAGGCGCGTGCCGCCCAGTGCAGTTTTCGCACCTCGGCGTCCTGTCCGGGCAACGCGATGATCCGGCGGAACTGCGCCATGGCGGCGGGAAATTCGTCGCCTTGCGCCTGCATTCGGGCGAGTGCGAGTTCGGCGCGATGCCTGCGCGGGTGGTCGGCGCCACTGTCGGCGCGCAGCAACTGCACGGCCTGGTTCAAGCGCAGTCGCGCCTCGACCAGGTTTCCCTTTGCGGCGAGGACTTCGCCGACCAAGCGGTCGGTATCGCCGACCAGGGCGCTCTGCGCGCCGTGCTGCGCCACGCGCAGGCGCCGTGATTCCTGCAGCGCGCGCAATGCGGCGTCCTCGCGTCCGCTGTCATGCAGGATCATCGCGTAATTGAACAGGCCACCCGACAGCGCGCCGGCGCCCGCGGGCTGTCGCCAGATCGCGATCGCGCGCTGCAGGTCGCGCCTGGCGGCCGCATGGTCGCCGCGCTCCCAGGCGACGATGCCGAGCGAGTTCCAGGCGCGGCCGACATCCTGGTGCGTCGGGCCAAGCCGTTCGACGACCAACGCATGGGTCGCGCGGAATTCGCGTTCGGCCTGCGCCAATTGGCCCTGGTCCAGATGCACGGCGGCCAGTTGGCGGCGCACCGCGAGCGTCGAAGGATGGTTCGGGCCCTGCAGCACGTTCGCCAGCGCCAGTGCTTCGGCGTAGGCGGCTTCCGCGGCGCTGGACTGGCCCAGTTCGCGGTGCGTCGTGCCGATGCTGCGCAGGATGTCCACCGACAGCGAATGACGATCGCCGACGGTCGCACGCAACTGCGACAACGCGGCGCGATAACTGCGCAATGCCTGCCGCGACTCGCCCGCATCCGAATGCAATGCCGCAAGGTCGGTCAGGTTCTCGACCACGCCGACCTCGGTGTCAGGCGTGCCGCGACGGATCGCCAGCGAGCGCTCGAACAGCAGGCGCGCGGTTTGCGATTCGCCGATCGCGCGACGACAGCGCCCGAGTTGCGAATAGAACTCGGCCACCTGCAGCGGGCGTTGTCCGCGTTCGCGATGCACGGCATCGAACATCGGCTGCAAGGTGTCGATGCAGGTGCGCGGATTGGCCAGCAGGTTCTGTACGCGGCCGGTTTGCGTCGCCGCTTCCAGGCGCAGCCCCGGCGGCGCATCGGGCAGGCCGGCAATCAGCGCGGATTGCCGTTGCAGCAACGCCATGGCCTCGCGGTAATCGCCCAGCCCGATGTGGATCTGCGCAATCACGCCCAGCAGTTCGGCGCGCGCGCGCGGTTGCCGGGCCAGTTCACGATTGCCGCGTTGCTCGCCGGCCTTGAGCAGCGCATGCACATCCAGCGGCCCGCCAGTGGGTGCAAGGACCGCGTTCTCGAACAAGCCGACAAGTAAATTCTGCATCGCTTGCGCGCGCGCGGTTTCCTGCACGGCTTGCCGCGCCTGCCAGCCGACGATGCCCAGTGCGCCCAGCAGCACCGCGGCGATCAGCGCGGTGCTGGCCAGCGCCCAACGATGCCGGTGCACGTATTTCTGCACGCGGTAATGGATGCTCTGTGCGCGCGCCTGCACCGGCTTGCCATCCAGGTGGCGCTGCACGTCGAGTGACAGGGCTTCGACCGACGGATAGCGCTGTTCGGGACGCTTGGCCAAGGCCTTGAGGATGATGTTGTCGAGATCGCCGGACAACGCGCGGGCCCGTCGCCGCCGCGCCGCCATGTCGTCGTGTGTACCGGTCTTCGACCCCGCCAGCCGCATCACGGCCAGAGACGGCCGTTGTGGCTCGCCGGCGAGGATCGCCTCTTCCCATTCGGCATCGGTCTGCCGTTTGAGTTGATAAGGTTTTGCCTCGGCCAGCAGCTCGTACAACACCACGCCCAGCGAATAGACGTCGGTCATGGTGGTGACGGGCTCGCCGCGCACCTGTTCGGGCGCCGCGTAGTGCAGGGTGAAGGCGCGCAGTCCGGTACGTGTGTGCTCGAGGGATGGGATCTCGGTGTCGAGCAGCTTGGCGATGCCGAAATCCAGTAGCCGCGCCTCGCCCGCAGGCGTCACCATGATGTTCGACGGCTTGAGATCGCGGTGCACGATCAGGTTGGCGTGGGCATGGCTGACCGCGTCGCACACCTGCAGGAACATCTGCAGTCGGCCCGTCAACGACAGCTCATGCGCGCGACAATAATCGGTGATCGGGTCGCCTTCGACATATTCCAGCGCCAGGTACGGTTGGCCGTCGTTGCTGATGCCGGCATTGAGCAGGCGCGCGATATGGGGGTGTTCCAGCATCGCCAGGATCTGGCGCTCGCGGGTGAAGCGCAGCCGCAGGTTTGGATCGGCCAACCCGGGACGCAGCAACTTCAATGCGACGCGATGTTGGTACAAGCCGTCCGCGCGCGCCGCCAGCCACACTTGCCCCATGCCGCCTTCGCCCAGCAACCGTTCGAGTTGATAGGGCCCGACGAGCGTGCCCGGGCGAGCCGAAGGTTGTGCGGGTATGTAGGGTTCGGAGAGGAAATCGCCACGTTCGTTATCGAGCGTGATCAACTGTTCCAGTTCGCCGGCCAGCAACGGATCGGTGCCGCGCAGTTCATCCAGGTGGCGTTCGCGTTCGTCGGGTTCCAGCTCGAACAGCGCATCAAGGAGTGGTGACAACCGTTGCCAACGCTCCGGATCCATGATCGGGCGCCGCGCTCAGTGGCTTTGCAGCGATGCCAGCAGGAACATCTTGGCCTTCTGCCAATCGCGGCGGATGCTGCGCTCCGAACGATTGAGCAACGCGGCGATCTCGAGCTCGGAGAATCCGGCGAAGTAGCGCAGTTCGACCACCTGCGCGAGCCTTTCGTCGACCGCGGCCAGTTTGTTCAGTGCGGTATCGAGTCCGAGCATGTCCTCATCCAGTCGCAATCCGCCTTCGACTTCCTCGGGCAGGTCGGTGACGCGATGCAGGTCGCCGCCGCGTTTTTGCGCCATGCGCTGCCGTGCGTAATCAACCACCACGCTGCGCATCGCCGACGCGGCGTAGGCGAAGAAATGCGCGCGGTCGTCGAATTGCGCTTCGCGGCCCCCGATCAATTTCAGGTAGGCCTCATGCACCAGTGCGGTGGCGTCGAGGGTGTGGCCGCGCTGGCCGGCCAGTTGCCGCCGCGCCATGGAGTGCAACTCCTGATACAGCATGCCCAACACCCGATCGAGCGCGCTGCGGTCGCCATCGCGCGCGGCGTCCAGCCATTGGGTGATTTCTGCGGTATCGGCCATTGTCCTGCAGCCCCGGGACGAAGGGCGATCATAGTCCTTCCTGAATATGTCAGTACAAGGTAGCGGGCGCCGTGAGACGGCCTGGATCAAATGGACAATCTTTGGCCGCGGATCTCGCGGATGAATGCGAACTAGGCCCTTCCATGGAAGGTTTGAACTAGCTGCCGTCCGCTCTGCAAAAAGCGGCTGGCTCGTCCGGTGACCAATAGACTTGGCGGACCTTCCTGTTTAATTGCTTCATCCGTGTGTATCGGCGTAATCCGTGGCAAACAAGCCTTCGGAAGAAGGCCGGGCGAATGGCGTCACCGCTGGCAATGCGCGCACCAGACCGAGGCACGTTGTCCGATCCAGGCATGTTTCAGCGGTCGGCCACAGCGCTTGCAGGGTTCGCCCTCGCGGCCGTACGCCGACAGTTCCTGCTCGAAGTAGCCCGGGGCGCCGTCGGGACTCAGGAAATCGCGCAGGGTCGTGCCGCCGCGGGTGATCGCATGCGCCAGCACCGCCTTGACCGCATCGGCCAGCAGCACGTAGCGCGCGCGCGCGATGCGTCCGGCGGCGCGCTGCGGGGAGATGCCGGCAGCGAACAGGGCTTCGGCCGCGTAGATATTGCCGACCCCCACCACGATGCGCTGGTCCATCAGGAAGCTCTTGACCGGTGCGCTGCGGCCGCGGCTGCGGGCGAACAGGTAGTCGCCATCGAAGACATCCGACGCCCCGGAGGAATTCCCCTCGGGGGACAACGGCTCGGGGCCGAGCCCGCGCAACAACGCGTGCGTTTCGCCCGCGGGTTGCCACAGCAGGCAGCCGAAACGGCGCGGGTCGTTGAAGCGCAGTACGCGTCCGGGCGCGTGCCCGCCACCGTCGTCCAGCACCAGATCGACATGATCGTGCGCACCCACCGGCGGCGACGCCGGCAACACCCGCAAGCTGCCGGACATGCCCAGATGCAGCAGCGCGCTGCCGGCGTCGGTCTCGAGCAGCAGGTATTTGGCGCGACGACTCACCGCGACGATCCGCTGCCCGGGCAGCACATCGCTGATTTCCGGCGGGATCGGCCAGCGCAGGTCCGGCCGCCGCAAGATCACTCCCGTTACACGGCGGCCCTCGACATGCGGCGCCAGGCCGCGGCGCGTGGTTTCGACTTCGGGCAGTTCGGGCATGGCGGCAGTGTCGCTTTTTTTGCTCGTCGTTCCAGCTGCCGCTGGGATGACGAACAAGTATCAGTAGCCCGGGTAAGGCCAAAGGCCGCACCCGGGGCTTGTACTCCACGTCGCGAAAAATCCCCGGATGCGCTGCGCTTATCCGGGCTACGTGGGCTTTGCACGGCACACTTTGTCGCTAGACTGCGCCGCAATCCTGGGGAGTGAATCAATGCGGCGTTGGATCCTGGCGGCAATCTTGGCGTTGTGCGCGCAATCGGCATGGGCAGCATCGCCCACAGCTGCACCGCCCCCAGCTGCCCCCGCCATTGGCGAGACACCGCCGCCGGCGTTGGGCAAGGATGGCAAGGGCAAGGCGATCAACCTCGCCGACTACCGTGGCAAGGTCGTCATCGTCACGTTCTGGGCTTCGTGGTGCGGGTATTGCCTGAAGGAACTGCCGGCGCTCAACGCCCTGCAGACAGGCGCCGGCGAGCAGTGGCTCAAGATCATCGCGGTCAACGTGCAGGACGAGATGCCGCAATACCGCGCCATGCTCAGGCAGATGCGCGACTACACGCTGGTGATGACGCGCGACCGCGACGGCGACATCGCCGCGACCTATGGCGTGAAGGCGTATCCGAACCTGTGGATGATCAATCCGCAGGGCAAGGTGGCGGTGCATCACGTGGGATATGGAGAATCCTCGCTGCAGGAGATCATCAACGAGATCAAGCGCCTGCTGTACGTCGAGATGGAGCGCCAGAAGACCGCCGCTGCCGGCTGACGTCTTCATTTCTCTGAATAAAGTACGGAGCCCACGGGTGACTGGCGCCGTGGCAGGCCTCATCATTTATCCGCACCCTTTCGAGTGATCCGCAATGCCCGCTCCCTTGCTCGACTTCCTGGCCGGCGGCCTGTTCCAGGCCAGCTTCGCCACCCTTGTGGTCTATTTCCTGATCGCCACCCAGCTCACCATCTTCGCGGTGACGCTGTACCTGCATCGCAGCCAGGCGCATCGCGGCGTGGATTTCCATCCGGCCGTGGCGCACGTGTTCCGGTTGTGGGCGTGGCTGACGACGGCGATGGTCACCCGCGAGTGGGTCGCGATCCACCGCAAGCACCACGCCAAGTGCGAGACCGCAGAAGATCCGCACAGCCCGCAGTTCCATGGCATCGGCAAGGTGTTCTGGCGCGGCGTGGAGTTGTATCGCGAAGCCAGCGCGCAACGCGCGGACATCGACCAGTACGGCAAGGGCTGCCCGGACGACTGGCTGGAGCGCAACGTGTACGGCAAGCACCCGACGATGGGGCCGACGCTGCTGCTGTTCATCAGCTTCGCCATGTTCGGTTTCGCCGGCGTCGCGATCTGGGCGCTGCAGATGGCGTGGATCCCGTTCTGGGCCGCGGGCGTGGTGAACGGCTTGGGTCACTGGTGGGGCTATCGCAACTTCGAGACCACCGACACCGCAACCAACCTGACGCCGTGGGGCTTCTGGATCGGTGGCGAAGAGCTGCACAACAACCACCACGCTTTCCCCAGCTCGGCCAAGTTCGCGCTGCGCAAGTGGGAATTCGACATCGGCTGGGCCGCGATCAAGTTGTTCGAGAAAGTCGGCCTGGCCAAGGTGTTGCGCGTGGCGCCGTCGCTGGACGTACGTCCCAACATCGTCGTGCCCGATATCGACACGATGAAGGCGCTGCTCGCGCACCGCTTCCAAGCGATGACCGATTTCCAGCGCAACGTCATCAAGCCGGCGTTGCGCGAGGAAGCCGCTGCGGCCGGCGCGAAACTACGCGCGCTGTTGCCGCGCAAGCTGCGCAAGGGCCTGGCCGACGACGGCCGCTGGCTCAAGCCCGATGCACGCGCGCAGTTGCAGGCCTGGGTGTCGCAGCGTCCGCGCATCCGCACGCTGGTCGAACACCGCGCGCGCCTGACGGCGTTGCTGGAAGCGCGCAGCCAGAACGCGGCGGAATCACTGCAGAACCTGCAGGCCTGGTGCCGCGAAGCCGAGGCCAGTGGCATCCGTGCGTTGCAGGAGTATTCGGCGCGGTTGAAAGGCTATTCGCTGCAACAGACTGCTCGCGCGTGAACCTTTTTTGTCCCACAGGGACTTCCTACAGTGCATTGCTTGTTCTCCTTGCCACACCGCTTTCTTCCGCGGTCGCCCAAGTCACCGCCACCAGCGACTACGTCACGCGCATGGATGCCGATCGCGATGGCCGCGTCGCGCTGGTCGAATACCAGGACTGGCTGAGTTATGCCTTTGATGCGATGGACCGCAATCGCGACGGCATCCTGTTGCCATCGGAATTGCCCGGTGGCCGCGGCAAGCCCGTCACCCGCGTCGAGCATCGCGCCAAACTGGCCGCGACCTTCCTGCGCCAGGACGCCAACCGCGACGGCAGCCTCAGCGCCAAAGAACTGGCCGCGCCGCCGCAGTAGGCATCGGTCCGCCGTGGATGATGTCCGGGCGCCAGGATTCCGAGGGGACTCCACACACAAAACAACGCCGGCATTGCGCCGGCGTTGTCGCATCACGACGCGGGTGCGCGCGTTACTTGGTGATATCGACGTGCTTGGTCTCCGGCAGGAACAGCGTGCCGATCACCAGCGTCATCGACGCGATCACGATCGGGTACCACAGGCCCTGGTAGATGTGGCCACTGGCCACCACCATCGCAAAGGCGATTGTCGGCGCGTTAGACCAAAGTCTTGCGCGCAGCGACGCGGGTTCCGGCACACTTCGATCATTCGATGGGCGACCAGGAGCCGCGCATGAGCAACACGCCCGAGGTTTATCCGGTGACCGAAGCATTCGCCGCGCAGGCGGCGATCAAGCGCGACGACTACGAACGCCTGTATGCCGAATCGGTCGGCGATCCGGATCGTTTCTGGGCGACCGTCGCCGAACGCATCGACTGGATCCGCAAGCCGACCCAGATCCGCGATGTTAGCTTCGACGTGGAGGACTTCCACATCCGCTGGTATGCCGACGGGCAGCTCAATGCCAGCGTCAACTGCCTTGATCGCCATCTACTTGCGCGCGGCGACAAGACCGCGCTGATCTGGGAGCCGGACGATGCCAGCGCGCCAGCCCGGCACGTCAGCGATCGGCAATTGCACCAGCACGTGTGCCAGCTTGCCAACGCGCTGCGCAACCTTGGTGTGCGCAAGGGCGATCGCGTCACCATCTATCTGCCGATGATCGTCGAGGCCGCCGTCGCGATGCTGGCATGCGCGCGCATCGGCGCGATCCACTCGGTGGTGTTCGGTGGATTCGCCGCGCAATCGATTGCCGATCGGGTCGCCGATTGCGCATCGAAACTGATCATCACTGCCGACGAAGGCGTGCGCGGCGGAAAAAAAGTGCCGCTCAAGGCCAACGTCGATGCAGCGTTGAAGATGCCGGGCACCCACACGGTCGAAACGGTACTGGTCGTGCGTCATACCGGCGGCGTGATCGACATGCAGATGCCGCGCGACCGCTGGTACGACGCCGTCGTCGATCCACAACCTCTGACCTGCGATCCGGAACCGATGAACGCGGAGGATGCGTTGTTCATCCTCTACACCTCCGGCAGCACCGGCAAACCGAAAGGCGTGTTGCACAGCACCGGCGGGTATCTGGTGTTCGTCAGCTACACGCACGAATGCACGTTCGACCTGCGCGAGGACGACATTTTCTGGTGCACCGCCGATGTCGGCTGGGTCACCGGCCACAGCTACATCGTGTACGGGCCGCTCGCCAATGGCGCGACGGTGGTGATGTTCGAAGGCGTGCCGAATTATCCGGATGTCTCGCGTTTCTGGCAGGTCATCGACAAGCACCAGGTCACGATCTTCTACACCGCGCCGACTGCCATCCGCGCGATCATGCGCGAGGGCGATGCGCCGGTGAAGACCACATCGCGCAAGTCGCTGCGACTCCTCGGCACCGTCGGCGAGCCGATCAATCCCGAGGCATGGCGCTGGTACCACGAGGTCGTCGGCGATGCGCGTTGTCCGATCGTCGACACCTGGTGGCAAACCGAAACCGGCGGCATTTTGATCGCGCCGCTGCCGGGGGCGATCGATGCCAAGCCAGGTTCGGCGACCAAACCATTCTTTGGCGTGCAGCCGGCGCTGGTCGATGCCGAAGGCAAGATCCTGGAAGGTGCAGCGCAAGGCAACCTGGTGCTGCTGGATTCGTGGCCGGGACAGATGCGCACCGTGTACGGCGATCATCCGCGTTTCATCGAGACCTATTTCAAGACGTATCCGGGCATGTATTTCACCGGCGATGGCTGCCGCCGCGACAAGGACGGCTACTACTGGATCACGGGCCGCGTCGATGACGTCATCAATGTGAGCGGCCACCGCATCGGTACCGCGGAAGTCGAAAGCGCGCTGGTGTCGCATTCGAAGGTCGCCGAAGCGGCGGTGGTCGGTTTCCCGCACGACATCAAGGGCCAGGGCATCTACGCCTACGTCACGCTGATTGCGGGCGAAGCGGAGAGCGAGGCATTGCGCAAGGAACTCGTCGCACATGTGCGCAAGGAGATCGGCCCGATCGCCGCGCCTGACCACCTGCAATGGGCACCTGGCCTGCCGAAGACGCGCTCGGGCAAGATCATGCGCCGCATCCTGCGCAAGATCGCCGAGAACCTGCCCGACCAGCTGGGCGACACGTCCACGCTGGCCGATCCGTCGGTGGTGGAAAGCCTGGTCAACGAGCGGCTGGTCAGTTGAAAGGCAGGATCAACAGCAAATCACCCCTGCCCCCTTTTGCAAAGGGGGGAACGGCGCAAGTAGTGGCAGAAGAGTTTCCGACCGAAAAAAGTTGGCCGCGCCCCGTTTGACCGGCACATTTTCGACGCTTGGAATCACGCAACGGATAACGACGTTGCCTTTACTTGAGCCGAAAATTCCCGCCAGTCATACCCAGGAAACCACCAGGCAGAACCCAAAAAGAAACCGGCTGTTCCCCCCTTTGCAAAAGGGGGCAGGGGGGATTTGCTGTTTGCATCAGCGACTGCGCTCCATCACAGCCCGCCAGATCATCTCCACCACTGCATCGACCTCCATCAACACCTGCCGGTCATCGAACCGAAGCACGCACAATCCCATCGTCGTCAACGCCGCATCGCGCGCCGCATCAGCGCCAACTCCTTCGCTCGTCATGTGCTGCGAACCGTCCAGTTCGACCACCAGCTTCGCCGAAGGCGCATAAAAGTCGACGATGTAGCGACCCAGTGGTTTCTGCCGATAGAACTGCACATCGTTGAGTTGTTTCCGGCGCACGCGATACCAAAGCCGCTGCTCGGCATCGGTCATCGTGCAGCGCAGTCTGCGCGCGTCCCATGGAAGATGTCCGCAAGGAATGGCCTTGCTCCCTCCTCTGAAAGAGGAGGGCTGGGGAGGAGTTGCTCCTGCCTTGACGTGCCGGCGATAAAGCCAGAAGCAGAATCCCCCGCCCGCTTTTTCCAATCGAAATGAATACGCTCGCATTCAAAGATGCGCGGGCATGAAAAAGCCCGCTGGACAGCGGGCTTTTTCTGGAACAAGAGCAGAATAAAGGGCTGGATGACCAGCTGCGCTGTTGTAAAGCGCTTCCCGCCTTCGCGGGATGACGCATCGGCAAAGTGCGCTAAAGCGCGGGCCGATGCGTCACTTGATCTTGCCTTCCTTGTAGATCACGTGCTTCCGCACGACGGGATCGTATTTCTTGATCTCCATCTTGTTCGGCGTGTTCTTCTTGTTCTTGTCGGTGGTGTAGAAGTGGCCCGTGTTGGCCGAGGAGATCAGACGGATCTTGTCGCGTTTGCCTGCCATGATTTATCTCCTCAGACCTTTTCGCCGCGGGCGCGGAGTTCGGCCAGGACGGAATCGATCCCGTTCTTGTCGATGGTGCGCATGGCGTTGGCGGATACACGCAGTTTCACCCAACGGTTTTCCGAAGCGACCCAGAAGCGGCGCTCGTGCAGGTTGGGAAGAAAACGACGGCGGGTTCGGTTATTGGCGTGTGAGACGTTGTTGCCGCTCATCACACGCTTGCCGGTTACTTGGCATACGCGGGACATTACGCACCTCGATCAATTGTTGTGTCGCCCTTGGCCAGGGAGACGGCGGCCTCGGCGCCGCGACAAACCGTTGTCGAAGGCCACGCAATTCGAGTCAAAGATCCCGGATGCAATCGGGGTCGCTGTGCGGAGGCGGGCGGAATCGCGTTTCCGGGCCCGATCCGGGCAGAAGCCGGACGCAGCGAGCCGGGCATTATGCCGCGCCGCCATGGCCCACGCCACCCCTCACTGACGAACGCGCCGCAGCGCGCTACAGACCTGAACGCCATTGCCTCCACAGGCAGGCCCCGGGAGCGGCAGTGGACCGCTTTTGACGGCGCGCCCCTGGGGCGCGAGGGGGCATTACCGGTAGCGCCCCAGCGCGCCCAGGTGCGCTCCTACAAGGCATTGCGGTCCCGCTGCCAGCCGCGGTGGCGGATGTCCAGGTACAGGCTGTAGGCCGCCGTGAAGGCCGGGAACAGGTTCTGCACCACGCCCACGGCGTCCTGCTTCTGCGAAAAGATGAAGTAGCTCAGGGTCATGACGCTGCCGATCAGGCTCATGTACCAGAACACCCGCGGGATCACCGGTTTGCCGGCCTGCCTGCTGGCGATGAACTGGATCAGCCAGCGGCCGCCGAACATCAGCGCGCCGGTCAGCCCGATCAGCTTCCACGGCGACATGTGCAGGCCGGTCCACTCCAGCCACGCGATCGGGGCGTTCATCCAGTCCATGTGAGGCCTCTAGAGTTCTTCGACAGCGGTGCGCTTGCTGCGCCGGATCAGCCAGCCCACACCGCGCAGGTCGCTGATGCCGACCAGCGCGCGATTGAGATTGTTGTACTTGGACACGCCGGTCGAACGGGCGCGATGGTTCACCGGCACGCTGATGGTCTGCCAGCCCGCGCGCTGCATCAGCGCCGGCAGGTAGCGGTGCATGTGGTCGAAATACGGCAGGTCGAGGAACGCGTCGCGCTCGAACAGCTTGGTGCCGCAGCCGGTGTCCGGGGTGTCGTCGCGCAGCATGCGCGCGCGGATGGCGTTCGCCCACTTCGATGCCCAGCGCTTGCTGCCGCTGTCCTGGCGATCGACGCGCCAGCCGGCGATCAACCTGGTCTGCGGCGACGCGGCATCGCGGGCGGCAATCAGTTTCGGGATGTCGGCGGGATCGTTCTGACCATCGCCGTCCAGCGTCGCGATCCACGCGCCGCGCGCGGCCTTGATGCCATTGCGCAGGGCGGTGCTTTGCCCGCTCTGGCTGACGTGGCGGAGCACGCGCAGTTCCGGTGTCGCGGCCTTGAGTCGCTGCAACGCGTCATGGGTGGCGTCACGCGATTGGTCATCGACGTAAACAATCTCGAATTCAACCTTCCCACGCAACGCGGCGACGATTTCCTCGATCAAGGGCGCGACGTTGTCCTGTTCGTTGAAGACCGGGACGACGACGGAGATTTGCACGGGATCGGTCACGCGTTGACTCCGAAATACGATTGGCACCAAACAACGGCTACGGCAAAGCTCACTACTCGACTCTTATGCTTTGAATCGCTGCCTCCCCGCCTTCGAGGATGACGAATTAGCGAACGGCATCGGCGTGCGTCGAACTACTGCACCTTCCCGCGCAACCGCTCCAGCACCCCATCCAGCGTATCCAGATCGGTGTAGTGGATCACCAGGCGGCCCTTGTTGCCGCGGCCGTGCTGCACGACGACGCGGGTGCCCAGCGTTTCGCCCAGTTCGCGTTCCAGCGTGGCGATGTCGGCGTGCGGTTCGGTCTTGCTGCCGTTTTTCTTCTTGATCGTCGCCGGCACCTTGCCCGACGAAAACTGTTGCGCGCGATGTTCCACTTCGCGCACCGACCAGCCGTATTCCGCGGCATCCGACGCCAGGCGGCTGGCGAGATCGGGCGCCAGGGTCAACAGCGCGCGTGCATGGCCCATTTCCAGGCGGCCGGCTTCCAGCAGCGCGCGGATCGCGGGCGGCAATTCCAGCAGGCGCAGCAGGTTCGACACTGCCGCGCGCGAACGACCGACCGCATCGGCGGCCTGCGCGTGGGTCAGGTCGAATTCCTCGATCAACCGATGCAGGGCCTGCGCTTCCTCCAGCGGATTGAGGTCCTCGCGCTGGATGTTCTCGATCAACGCCATCGCGACCACGGTGCGGTCATCGACTTCGCGCACCACCACCGGGATCTCGCTCAAGCCGGCCTGCTGCGACGCGCGCCAGCGGCGTTCACCGGCGACGATCTCGTAACGATGCTGGCCGATCTCGCGCACCACGATCGGCTGGATCACGCCTTGCGCGCGGATCGATTCCGCAAGCTCGCTCAACTTGTCCGGATCCATGGTCGTGCGCGGCTGGTATTTGCCCGGCTGCAACTGATCAAGCGGCAGCTTGCGCAAGGTGTCGTTGGCCTGCGCCTCAAGCGCCGGCACTTCGGCGGCTGCCCTGGGGCCAAGCAATGCTTCGAGGCCGCGGCCCAGGCCGCGCTTCTTCGCAACGATCATGCTTGCTTCTCCGTGACACGTTGCGCCATGGCACGCGTCTCCTGTGTTGTCTTGTTGGTGATTTCGCGCTCGTGCTGGCGGCGCACCATCTCGCCGGCCAGGCCCAGGTACGCAACGCTGCCGCGCGAAGCCTTGTCGTAACCGAGGATGCTCTGGCCGTGGCTCGGCGCTTCGGCCAGGCGCACGTTGCGCGGCACGATGGTGCGGAACACCTTGTCGCCGAAGTGCTGCACCAGCTCCGCCGACACCGCATTCGCCAGATTGTTGCGCACGTCGAACATCGTCCGCAACACGCCTTCGATTTCGAGCGCGGGATTGAGCCGGGCCTTCAGTGCATCGATGGTCTGCAGCAATGAGGTCAAGCCTTCCAGCGCGTAGTACTCGCACTGCATCGGTACCAGCACCGAATCGGCGGCGGTCAATGCATTCAAGGTCAGCAGCGACAGCGCCGGCGGGCAATCGATGAGGATGTAGTCGTAGTTCCCGCGCAGCGGATCCAGCGCCCGCTTGAGCCGTTGTTCGCGGCCTTCCCCGTCCATCAGTTCGATTTCGGCGGCGGTCAGATCGTTGTTGCCGGGCAGCAGGTCGAAGCCTTCCGCAGTCTTGACGATGACTGCATCGGCACTCGCTTCTTCCAGCAACACATCGCAACTGGACGCCGCCAGCTCGCGCTTGTCGACGCCGCTGCCCATCGTGGCGTTGCCCTGCGCATCGAGATCGACCAGCAGCACGCGTTTGGGCGTGCGCGCGAGCGACGCGGCAAGATTGACCGCGGTGGTCGTCTTGCCGACGCCGCCTTTTTGATTGGCAATAGCGATAATGCGGGCCATGTTGGCGCGAGGTTCCCTGCAGGAGTTCCGACGCGAACGGCCGGAGGGAGATTATGCCCGCAGCGGCCAGCGACTGCCGGGCCGTGTGTCGCGTTGTAGGGCGGGCCCAGGCCCGCCGCTCTTCGCTCAGGTTGACAAGTGTGGCGGGCCAAGTCCCGCCCTACGAAAGGCTCTGATCGCGAGCGACCACGACCAGATGCCGCTCGGCATTCAGCCCCGGCACGTTCAATGGATGAATGGCCTCGACATGCCAACCCGCTGGCAATTCGGCGATTTCCGCATCCGGCCGCGCGCCTTTCATCGCCAGCAGACTGCCGCCGGGTTTAAGCAGATGGCCGCCGACGTCGATGATGCCGCGCAGCGTGGCCAGTGCGCGTGCGGTGATCCAGTCGTAGGCGCCGGGCTCATCGAGTGCCTCGGCGCGCGATTCGGCGACGCGCGCGTTCTGCAATCCCAACACCCGCACCGCTTCGCGCAGGAAGCGCGCCTTCTTGCCATTGGATTCGACCAGCGTGACCTGCAACGCGGGATTGGCCAGCGCCAGCGGAATTCCCGGCAGGCCCGGCCCAGTGCCGAGATCGGCCAACGCGCCCGACGTTGCATGCGAATGCATGGCCAGCGAATCGAGCAGGTGCTTGCCGACCATCTCGCGCGGGTCGCGAATCGCGGTGAGGTTATAGGTGTTGTTCCAGCGGATGAGCAGCGCCAGATAGGCCAGCAGGGGTGGCGCGAGGGTCGGCGCGTCGAGATCGAGAGCGGTCAGGCCGGCGTCGAGCGTGTTGCGGAGTTCGGATGGGAATTCGGAAGACATGTGCTGGCAAGTATCGCTCAGGGAAAACACGGAAGCGCAATGCGTAAAAGGCTCCGCACTCGCGTACTCGCTTTTTGTAGGAGCGCACCTGGGGAGCGGTGAGGCCTTACCGATAACGCCATCGCGCCCAAGTGCGCTCCTACAAAAATGGCTTCTGCAAATGGCAGTCCTTCGACAGACCCAGAGCCTGCCCCGAATAGATCCGGGGATAAGCGGTCCTTCGACAAGCTAAGGATGAGCGGTTTTGCATAAGTCACGACAAGCCTGATAACCCGGAGGGCGGCGTGCATGGATGCACGCCGTTTTCCGACCGGGGCAGGATGCCGACCACTGGCACCTTGCGCCTGCATCGCCATGATCACGCCACGCTCTTCCGCGCTCAGGTGTGCGTAGTACTTGCCCATGCTGACCCCTTTGCCAAGTGATGCACTTGAGCTTAGAGACCACCTTCCGTTTCTTTTGGGCTCATCAAAAGAAATGAACTCGCGCGCTAGCGCGAAAGCGTTTCAACAGAGCCGTTCAAGCTTCTACATCAAGAGCGTCCTGCGACAACCTTAAGTGCGCGCTCGCCACGCCAGCGCGGCGCGGTAGCCCACGGCCGGGACGAACTCGATCAGCGACCAGTCTCTGGCAGCGCCGAGTTCCGCATCACATTCAATCATCGACAGCCCCTCGCGCGTCTCCGCAAACGCAAGCCGATCCAGCCCGAAGGCAAGTCCATGCCCGTGCGCCTTCAACACCGCTTCCTTCGCGCACCAGATCCGGATGAAAGCCTCCTCACGCTCGTATCCGGCGTGTTTCTCCAGCCAGGCAGTTTCCTCGCCGGTGAAATAACGCTGCGCCAGTTCCAGTGCGCGCGGACGCGGCCGCACGCGTTCCACATCCACGCCCAGTTGGATGTCCTGCCCCCATGCCACCAGCAATCCATCCCCGCTGTGACTCCAGGACACATCGATGTGCTCGAGCGGGGTCGACAGATGCGGACGTCCGCGCGCGCTGCGATCCAGCGGAATGGCATCCACCGCGCAATCAAGTTCTGCGGCCAGCCACGAGCGGACGGTCGGCTCCGCGGCATGCCCGTGTGCATGCGGCTGCCAGCGGCATCGCAGCGGACCCAGCACGAACGTGGTGTTTTGCAGCGACATGGAGCACAGGTTTGGCGCGACGCGTGGCGGCCAGCGTAAGCTATCCACGACACAGGCCGCGATGTTGCGGCCGCAGGGGAACAACGGAATGTCGGCAGTCATCCAACCGTGGGAGCAGATGTCCGGTACAGCGCCCATGGCGAGCGGCGAGCCGCATCGCGCCATCGTCTGCCAGCCGCAAGGCGACATCACGCTGTCGACGTTCTTCGCACAAGTGCGCGGCCTGGCGGCGCATTTGCCAAGCGGTCGCTACGCGATCAACTTGTGCGAGGACCGGTATCGTTTTCTGCTGGCGTTCTGCGCGGCCGCCGTGCGCGGCCAGGTCACGTTGTTGCCGCCGTCACGCGCGCCGGATGTGGTCGATGACGTCCGCGCCACGTACCCGGAAAGTTACTGCCTGGGTGATGGCGCCTTCGCCCCGCCGCCGCAGTACTGGCGGCTGCCCGAGGTGCTGACCGAAATCGATGGCGACATGCCGGCGCTGGACGACGCGACCCTGGTCGCGATCGGCTTCACCTCCGGCAGCACCGGCGCGCCGAAGCCCAATCCAAAGACCTGGGGCAGCTTCCGCACCAGCACCGCGCAGAACCTCGCCGCATTGCGCGACCTGTGGCCTGCGCACGCAACGCCGCACCTGGTCGCCACCGTGCCGCCGCAACACATGTACGGCATGGAGATGTCGGTGTTGTTGCCGCTGCTGGGAAATGCAGCGGTGCATGCATCACGGCCGTTCTTTCCCGAGGATGTCGCGCGCGCATTGCGCGAAGCCGCCGCGCCGCGATTGCTGGTGACCACGCCGGTGCATCTGCGTGCCCTGGTGGAATCGGGGGTCGGCCTGCCGCCGCTTGTCGGCATCGTCTCGGCCACGGCGCCGTTGCCGCAGGCATTGGCCGCCGCCGCCGAACAGCAATTCGGTTGCGAGGTCCGCGAACTGTTCGGTTCCACCGAAACCTGCGTGATCGCGCGACGTCGCACCGCGCAGGAACACGCATGGACCTTGCTGCCCGGCGTGCGGCTTGCGCCGCAACCCGACGGCACGCTGGTGCATGCCGCGCACCTGGAGGCAGCGGTTGCGCTTGCCGATGTGATCGAGCTCGAAGGCCACGATCGCTTCCATCTGCGCGGCCGCAACACCGACCTGCTGGAGATCGCCGGCAAGCGCGCATCGCTGGGTGACCTGACGCGCAAGTTGCTGGCGATTCCCGGCGTCGAAGACGGTGTCGTCTTCCAGCTCGATGAGGCCGGTGCCGCAGGCGTGCGTCGCATCGCCGCGCTGGTGGTTGCGCCCACGCTGTCCGAGGCGGAGATCGTGGCCCAGTTGCGCGCAGGCATCGACCCGGTGTTCCTACCGCGTCCGCTGCGGCGCGTGGATGCATTGCCCCGCAACGAAACCGGCAAGCTGCCACGCGAGGCGTTGCAGGCGCTGCTGCGCGGCGGCGTGCAATAGGACGCTTTATGCGGTACATAACCGGTCAGCCGGGTTCCCCCAAATCCGGTTGGTGGTCCCAGCGCTGACGCGTTCATCACGTGCAGCTAGAGAGACTGGACACCGCCCCCACACAGGGGAGCGTTCTAACCTTCCACCTGTCTAGGAGTCCGGAGCATGGGTATTATTATTTGGTTGATCGTGGGTGGCATCATCGGCTGGCTGGCCAGCATGATCATGAAGACCGATGGCCAGCAGGGCATCATCCTGAATGTCATCGTCGGTATTGTCGGTGCGTTCCTGGGTGGCTGGATTGGCGGCATGCTCGGTATCGGCGGCAGTGATATCAACGACGGCAACTTCAGTTTGCCGGGCCTGTTGATGTCGCTGGTCGGCGCGGTCGTGCTGCTGGCCATCGTTAATCTGTTCCGCCGTGGCCGCGTGCGCTAAATCAGACGCACCCAAGGTCCACGGAGACCACAAAGGCCCGGCAATGCCGGGCCTTTGTTTTGGGGCTATGGAATGCCTTTCTGCACCTCGCGGCCAAGCGTTGTTTCGATGCTGCCCGGTTACAGGAAGAGATCCAAATTTTTCGCCGCGGATGACGCGGATCAACGCGGATGGGGAAGCGGACAGTCGTCGTCTTTCATACAGCGGAGCTTGCTCCGCTACTTATGACTTCACGCGGAGAGCAGTCGAGCAAGCTCGACTCTACGAAAAGCAGCCGGTTCGCCCGGTGATGCAAGTTCGAGCCGCTTGCCGCACTCGATGGGCACTCAAAGAGCAAGCTCCACCCACGCCGGCGCATGGTCGCTGGGCCGCTCCCATGTCCTCGGTTCGCGATCGATCCCCGCATCGGCCGAATGCGCGCGCAACGCATCCGACACCAAGCTCAGGTCGATACGCAGCCCCAGGTCGCGCCGAAACCCGGCCTGCCGGTAGTCCCACCAACTGAAGACGCCGCCTGCGTCGTGATGCAGGCGGTACGCATCGTGCAGGCCAAGCGCCTGCAAGCGCTGCAGCGCTGCGCGCTCTGCGGTCGAGGTCAGGATGTGGCCGTCGTTCCAGACCAGCGGATCGTGCACGTCGCGATCGTCAGGCGCGATGTTGAAGTCGCCTATCACCACCAGTTTTGGATGCGCGCGCAACTCGTTGTCCAGCCATGCGTGTACCGCATCCAGCCAACGCAGCTTGTAATCGTATTTGTCGGTGCCGAGGTTCTGGCCGTTGACCACATACAGGTTGACGATGCGGACCCCGTTGATCGTGGCCGCGATTGCGCGCCGTTGCACGTCGTCAAACGCGGGAATACCCAGCTGCACATCCTCGATCGCATGCTCGCGCGCCAGCAACGCAACGCCGTTGTAGGTTTTCTGACCGGCGAACACACTGCGATACCCCAGTCTGGCCAGCACGGCGTCCGGGAAGCGGTCATCCTCCAGTTTGGTTTCCTGCAAACCGACGACATCCGGCATGCGCAGGCGCAGCCACGCTTCCAGATGCGGCAGCCGCACGTTGAGCGAGTTGACATTCCAGCTGGCGATCTTCATGCAATTCCCTTGTCCCACCGGGACTTTGTTCGGCGCTGTTGTAGGAGCGCCCCCCGGCGCGATGTCGCGGAAAGGAACAACCACTCGATACCAGGTGCGCGCCGACAAAAA
>JAJAYW010000020.1 GCA_026786005.1 Lysobacter sp.
ACCGCCTCTCCCCACCTTTCTTTTTTGTCTCGCCCGCCCGGGGGGCGGGTTTCGCTATCTGGTTCAGCGATGCCGGCATTGCGCCGCTCCTACAGAGGGTCATTCAACGATTGATCTGTGCCCACAGCGTCGAACTCATGCCATAGAGACGGATGAAGCCTTCCGCTTCTTCCACGCCCCAATCAGCCGATTGCGCATACGTCGCGCTTTTCGCATTGAGTATGTGCGGCGAGGTAATCGCGATGGCATCGACGCGCGCGCCACTGGTTTCAAGCACGACTTCGCCGTTGACCATCTGCTGCGATGAGGCGAGGAACGCCTCTAGATCGGCCTTCAACGGATCGTGGAAAAACCCTTCATACACCAGCTCGACCCACTGGCGCGCGACGTTCGGCTTGAAACGATTCTGGTGCTTGGTCAGCACCGCTTCCTCCAGCGCGCGATGCGCGACCAGCAGCGCAGTCAAGCCCGGCGCCTCGTACACGATGCGGCCTTTCAGACCGATCGTCGTATCACCGGTGTACATGCCGCGGCCGACGCCGTAGGCCGCGAACAGCGCATTGAGCTTCGCCAGCAGTTGCGCACCGGGCATCGCTTCGCCATCGAGTGCAACGGCTTCGCCCTGCACGAAACGCAACGTCACGCGCAGCGGCTCGCTCGGCCAATCCTCGCGCGGCGCGCACCAGCCACGCGCGCCTTCGCCGGGCGCCTGCCAGCGATCCACTTCGCCACCGGACAGCGTCAGTCCCAGCAGGTTCTCGTTGATCGTGTAGGCCTGCTGCTTCGCGCGCACGCCGAAGCCGCGTTGTTCCAGGTATGCCTGCTCGTAGGCGCGCACTTCGGTGTGTTCCTTCTGGATTTCGCGGATCGGCGCGACGATGTCGTAATCGCCGCTCGCCTTCACCGCCAGATCGAATCGCACCTGGTCGTTGCCCATCCCCGTGCATCCGTGCGCGATGGTCTTGGTGCCAAGATCATTGGCGCGAGCGAGCGCCGCATCGACGATCAGATACCGGTCCGAGACCAGCAACGGGTACTGGCCCTGATAGCCCTCGCCCGCCCACACGAACGGTCTGACGAAGCCATCCCAGATCGCCGGCCCGCCATCGATGGTGACGTGGCTGGCAACGCCCAGCTCGGCCGCGCGCTGCTCGATAAAGGTGCGCTCCTCGGCATCGACGCCGCCGGTGTCGGCGAACACGGTGTGCACGTTCCAGCCGCGCTCCTGCAGGTACGGCACGCAGAAGCTGGTGTCGAGACCGCCGGAAAAGGCGAGGACGATGGTTTTGGAGGCGGAAGTAGGAAATGGGGAGTGGGGGGTGGACATAGCGATTCCTGATGGTCAAGTTAGCGGCGTTACTGGCTGTTGATACCCACTTCCTACTCCCCACTCCCTACTTCCGCTTTCCCCACCAGCGCCGCCATCACCGCCTTCTGCACATGCAATCGATTTTCGGCTTCGTCGATAGCGATGCAATTCGGTGAATCCATCACACCGTCCGTAGCCTTGACGTTGCGGCGCAATGGCAGGCAATGCGAAAACACGCCGTTGTTGGTCAGCGCCATCTTGGCTTCGTCGACGATGAAGTGCTTGTGCGCATCGCGGATGGGCTTTTCGGCGTCCCAGTTGCCGAAATACGGGAGCGCGCCCCAGCTCTTGGCATACACCACGTCGGCATCGCGATAGGCGCTGTCGATGTCGTGGCTGATTTGTAATAAACCGCCGCTTTCCGCCACATTTTGCGCAGCCCAGCCCATGTAACGCTCATCGAGGACATAGTCAGGCGTCGGACACAGCAAGGTCACGTCCATGCCCATGCGCGTGGCGATGGTCAGCGCGGAATTGGCAACGGCGGTGTTCAGCGCCTTCGGATGGTAGGTCCAGGTCAGCACGTACTTCTTGCCGCGCAAATCATCGGTACCGAAGTGCTCCTGCAGCGCCATCACATGCGCGAGTTCCTGGCAGGGGTGGGTGATGGTTTCGAGATTGATCACGGGCACGGTGGCGTGCTGCGCGAAGCCACGCAGCACCTTGTCCTCGCGATCGACCGACCATTGCTGGAATTTCGGGAACGCGCGCACCGCGATCATGTCCACGTAGCGCGACAGCACCCGCGCGACTTCGGCGATGTGTTCTTCCGTATCGCCATCCATCACCGTGCCGACATCGAATTCGATGGGCCACGCATCCTTGCCCGGCTGCAGCACGACGGCATGGCCGCCGAGATGGAACGCGCCAAGCTCGAAGCTGGTGCGCGTGCGCAGCGACGGGTTGAAGAACACCAGTGCGATACTTTTCCCCTTCATCTCGCTGCCGATCTTGTCGCGCTTGAACCGCGCCGCCTGCACGAGCAAGGCATCGAGCTCGCTGCGCGACCAGTCCTGGGTATTGAGGAAATGCTTGATCGAGGCCGGTTTCATGGAGACACGCTTCATTGGGAACCTGGATGACATTCGTTGCGGGAAATGCGGGGTTCACAAACGAAAAAACCCAGCGCGGGGCTGGGTTTTCATAACGGCGGCACGATGACGTGAGCCGTTACCCAGCGGAATTGTGGGCTTCCGGTCGGCGCGCGCGCGAGGTCATGCCCGCCGCCATGTAGGCGGAGGTCAGGATCGCAGCGGGGGCGTGGGCCTGGTTCATCGGACGCGCATCCTCGCACGCAGCGCCGGTGGCGGCAAGGTCAGCGCGGATCGACGGCTGGCACGACTGGTGTCAGCGAAACCTTCACTCGCAGACGGTTACCCGGATCCATCGGCAGCCGCGAGCGGTATTTCGAGCCCCGGTAGACGTAATCCACATCGAAGGCGATCGGCCTGCGGAATTCGCGTTCGACCGGCACCGTCCGGCAGTTCGCATCCTCGGAGTTCGATGCCGCGGCGGGTTTCTTGCCGACAGCGCCTTTGACGGCGCCGGTCACGGCTCCCACGATCTTCGACAGCTTGCCGGGTTCGCTTTCCGATGCCGTTGTCTCCACATCGCAGCGCTCCTCCATGCGGGTCGCCCGCAACACCTGGTAGACCGGCTCCACCCGCAGGACTTGCGCGTAATCGAAGCGCACGTTCTCGGCCTGGATGACGGTAATGCCCTGCGCCCGGATGCCCTGCGCCCACGCAGATGCCGGCACCAGCATGGCGAGCAACAAGGAGGCGATGAGGAAAAACGGCAGGTGCACTGGCTGTACCCAAGCGGATTGCAACGAAGTGTAGTGACTGGATACCGCAGGGGGACTGAATCAGTGCTGTCACGCGCCTTCCGCCGCCGCTAAAATCCTGCTAATCCTCGAGTGATCCCATGAGCCTGCACCTCTACAACACGCTGACGCGGCGGCTGGAGCCGTTCGTGCCGCAGAATCCGGCCTGCCCGACCATGTACGTGTGCGGGCCGACGGTCTACAACTACGTGCACATCGGCAATGCGCGCGGGCCGGTGTTGTTCGGCGTGTTGGCCGAACTGCTGCGCCGCCGTTTCGGTGGATTGCGTTACGCACGCAACATCACCGACGTGGACGACAAGATCAACGCGGCGGCGAAGGAACTTGGCGTGCCGATCGCGCAGATCACCGATCGTTATGCCGCGGCGTATCGCGAGGACATGGCCGCGCTTGGTGCGACGGTCCCCGACCTCACGCCAGAGGCGACGGCTCACATTCCGCAGATGATCGCCATGATTGAAGGCCTGATCGCATCGGGCCATGCCTACGCTGCGGAAGGCCATGTGTTGTTCTCGGTCGCAAGCTTTGGCGAGTACGGCAAGTTGTCGCGACGCGATCCCGACGAAATGCTGGCTGGTGCCCGTGTCGAAGTCGCACCGTACAAACGCGATGCTGGTGATTTCGTGTTGTGGAAGCCATCGACCGATGATTTGCCGGGTTGGGAATCGCCGTGGGGCCGCGGCCGTCCGGGCTGGCACATCGAATGCTCGGCGATGGCGGCGGCGCATCTGGGCGAGACCATCGACATCCATGCCGGCGGTATCGACCTGCAATTTCCGCATCACGAGAACGAAATTGCACAGAGCGAATGCGCGCATGGCGGGAAGATCTTCGCGCGGTTCTGGCTGCACAACGGCATGCTGAATTTCGGCGGCGCCAAGATGTCGAAATCGGTTGGCAACATCGAGAAAGTGCATGACCTTGTGCGCGCGCATCCGCCGGAAGCGTTGCGGTATGCGCTGTTGTCTGCGCATTACCGGCAGCCGCTGGAGTGGTCGGATGGGTTGATCGAGCAGTCAGTGAAGACGCTGGATCGGTTGTACGGGACTTTGCGCGATCTTAAGACTCTGGTGCCTGACCTTGTTCACGACCCGGTCATTCCAGATGCCATGGAGGAAACTTTGGACGATGACCTCAATACTCCAGCGGCACTGGCACTACTTGCCGACTTTGCCCAGCAGGCAAGGCACATGCGCAATCAATTCGTTCATCAACTCCGCGAAGACTCGGATCGTTCTGGTTTACGCGAGGCACAAGTCCGACTCATCGGTGCGGGTAAAGCACTCGGACTCTTGCAACAACAGCCCGCATCCTGGTTTACGCGGGGCAGCGCTGGAAACGACACACACATTCAATCACTAGTCGATGAGCGCAACGCGGCCAAGCTGTCGCGCGATTTCGTTCGTGCCGATGCGATACGTGAGCAACTTGCAAGCGAAGGCATCTTGCTTGAGGACACGGCGCAGGGCGTACGCTGGAAGCGCGCATAATCTTTCAAATGTCATTCCCGCGAAGGCGGAAGTGCTTTTCAACAGCGAAGCTGGTCAACCATGCCGGGTAACTACGGAGGGTCTGATTTTGCTCGTCATTCCAGCGCAAGCTGAAGTGCTTTACAACGGCGTAGCTGGTCAACCCTTTTGACTTTTCTGCTTGCTTCAAAAGCGAAGATCAAAATGTATTCCAGCGTGCGCAGGGATGACGGAGCAGTTGATCAGACCTTACTATGCAAATCGCTGGATCCCGCGCCTTCGCAGGAATAACGGCTTTGGAAAAAATCGAAGTGAACGACAATCCTCCCCCCCTCGAACCCACCGCCATCGATGCGCAAGCCACCATCGCCGAAGAATTCGCATTCTTCAGCGACTGGTCCGAGCGTTACCAATACCTGATTGACCTCGGCCGCAAACTACCGCCGTTTCCGGAAGCGTTCAAAACTGAGCAGCATCGCCTGCACGGTTGCCAGTCGATGGTCTGGATCGTGCCGTCCGGTGATGCCTCGCGGCTCGACTTCATGGCGATCAGTGACTCCGCCATCGTCTCCGGCCTGATCTATCTCGCGCTGCGCGTGTATTCCGGCCGCCCCGCCACTGAAATCCTGGCGACCGATCCTGACTACATCGCGGCAATCGGCTTGGCCAAGCATTTGTCGCCCACCCGTACCAATGGCCTCGCCGCATTGATCACGGCCATCCGCGACACCGCGCAACGCGCCGCGTGAGCGCGGCGATCGTCCATCCGACATCGTTGCTGCGCAACCGGGGCTTCACGGGCCTGCTGTTCTATCGCCTGCTGGCGATGCTGTCCTACCAGATCGTGGCAGTCACGGTCGGCTGGCAGATCTACCAGATCACCCGCGATGTGCTGGCGCTGGGCCTGATTGGCCTGACCGAAGTCGTCCCGTATTTCTGTTTTGCGTTGTTCGCCGGCCATGCCGTCGATCACCTGCCGCGTCGCAAGCTGGGCATGTTTGCCTGCATCGGCCTGTTGCTGACCACCCTGATGCTGGCCGGTGTGGCAAGCGGCACGTTGCCTGCGTTCGGCACGATCACGATCTATACCGCGATCGCATTGAATGGTGTGGTCCGCGCCTTCCTCGGACCGGTCTACAACGCCCTGTTCGCGCGCGTGCTGCCGCGCGAACAATTCGCGCGTGGTGCGGGCATCGGCAGCGTGGTCATGCAGAGCGGACTGGTGATTGGACCGGCATTCGGCGGCCTGCTGATCGCCTGGCAAGGATTGACGACGACCTATCTGGTCGCCGCCGCCTTCGCCGCCGCGGCAGCGATCGCGATCATCACGGTGCGCGTTACCGAACCCGCCCTGCCGACCGATCGCGCGCCGGTATTAAAGAGCATCGGTGAAGGCCTGCGGTTCGTCTTCAACAACCAGATCGTGTTGGGTGCGCAGGCCTTGGACATGTTCTCGGTGCTGTTCGGCGGTGCGGTTGCATTGCTGCCCGCTTTCATCAGCGAAATCCTGGACTACGGGCCGGAGGCGCTAGGTATCTTGCGTGCCGCACCGGCCGCTGGCGCGGTGCTGGTCGGCGTATGGCTGGCGCGACGCCCACCGCAGCGCAACGCCGGCAAGTTGCTGCTGTGGGCTGTCGCTGGCTTCGGCCTGTGCATTATCGGTTTCGCCGTGTCGCGCACGTTGTGGCTGTCGGCATTGATGCTGCTGCTGTCAGGGATGTGCGATGGCGTATCGGTGGTGATCCGCTCCACCATCCTGCAGCTGGCGACGCCCGATCATCTGCGCGGCCGCGTGTCGTCGATCAATGGCATCTTCATCGGGTCATCGAACGAACTTGGCGCCTTTGAATCCGGTGTCGCAGCACGAATTCTCGGTCTGGTTCCATCGGTGATCTTTGGCGGCCTGATGACGCTCGGCGTGGTTGCGGCCACCGCAAGACTGGCGCCGAAACTGCGCCGACTCAATCTTCGCGACCTGCGATAACGCGGTGCTAATCCTGTGAGAGGGGGGGGGGGCCCCCCCCCGGGGGGTTTTAAAACGGGGGGGGGGGGGGGGCCCCCCCCCGCGGGGTAGCCCCGCGGGGGGGGGGGGGGGCGGGTTTGGGGGGGGGGGGTGGGGGGGCGC
>JAJAYW010000021.1 GCA_026786005.1 Lysobacter sp.
GCCCAGGTGCGCTCCTACAAGGGCAATGGCGACGCGCGGCCGTTACGCCAGCGCGGCGCGCGCATCCGATGCCTCATCGCAATGCACGAAGGTCACCGGCACGCCATGCGCCTGCAGGATTGATGCGACCTGCCGTTGCCGCGCCTCGAAATAGTCGTAACCGCGTTCCAACTTGATGCTGTCGTCGTCAGAGACTCCAGCGGCGTAACGCGCGCGCCACGCATGCGGCGTGAACAGCGCCATGCGCGCTTCGCGATCGGCATAACGCACCAGCGGTTCGGGCAATGCGTCCAGCCATGCTTCGCCGTCCGGCGCCAGCAGCGCCGTTTCCAGCAGATGCCAGATGTGTTCGAGGCCCTGGTTGCGATATTGCAAGCCCGTCATCGCCGCCAGGTCGTACACGGTCAGGTAGCGCGCATGTTCGATCTTCGCGCCGAAGGCGTGCTGCGCATGCAACGCGGTGTCGGCCTTCACCATGCCGAGATCCAGCAGGTTGTCCTCGAGCGCCAAGGCAACCGCCGCGACCGCATCGGCGTCGCCGTGCAGCAGCACACCGCCATGCAGGAGAAAGGGCAGCACTCGCAACTGGCCGTCGCGCATGGCCTCGTCGGCGCGAAAGACCGCGGGAACGCTGCCATCCACATCGGCGCCGAAGCCGATCACGCGCGGCCCTTGCAGGCTTCTGGGTGCGCGTAATTGCAATTCGTCCAACGTGGCGTGCAAGGGCCAATCGGGGCGCAGCACTTCGGCCGGGTCGTAATGGATCGCGGACAACGCCAGATCAAGTGCGCGCACGCCCGGCACCAGCGCGGCAAGATCGCGGCCGAGTAATGCGGCAAGGGTTCCCGCATCGGCCTGCGACAAGGCGGCGCGATCGATGTGCGATCCGGGCGCACATTCAAGCGCAATCACGCCAAGAATTCGGTTGTCGGATAGCTTTGTGATCATGTCGTGGGTTGGTCGCGCACGTTTGCGGCGTTAAACTGCGACGCATTATGCCCGCCGCGCCATGGCGGGCTCGCAACGCGAGGTGTCAAGATGTTGCAAGGCCGTCCCGTCGCCGTGCTCGGCGGCGTTCGCATTCCCTTCTGCCGCCAGAACACGGCGTATGCCGATGTCGGCAACCTCGGCATGTCGGTGCGCACGCTCGGCGCGCTGGTGGAGAAATTCGGCCTGCACGGCCAGCAGCTCGGCGAAGTGGCGATGGGCGCCGTCATCAAGCACAGCAGCGACTGGAACCTGGGCCGCGAGGCGGCGCTGTCGTCCGGCCTGTCGCCGTTGACGCCGGGCATCACCCTGCAGCGCGCCTGCGGCACATCGCTCGACAGCATCATCACCATCGGCAACAAGATCGCGGTGGGACAGATCGAAGCGGGCATCGGCGGCGGCAGCGATACGACCTCCGATGTGCCGATCGTGTACGGCACCACGCTACGCCGTCGTCTACTGTCGATGGCAATGGCCAAGACGCCGAAGGAAAAACTGCTCGCGTTCAAGGGCTTCAACTTCCGCGAACTGAAACCGGATTTCCCGGGCGTCACCGAGCCGCGCACCGGCAAATCGATGGGCGAACACTGCGAGGACATGGCCAAGGAATGGGCCATCGCGCGCGATTCGCAGGATGAGCTGGCGGTCGCCTCGCACCACAACCTGGCCGCGGCGTACGAGCGCGGTTTCCTCGACGACCTGGTGGTGAGTTTCCGTGGCGTCTCGCGCGACAACATCCTGCGTCCTGATTCGTCGCTCGAGAAACTGACGACGTTGAAACCCGCGTTCGACAAGACATCCGGCCGCGGCACGCTGACCGCCGGCAATTCCACACCGCTGACCGATGGCGCCGCTGCGTGCCTGCTGGCTTCCGACGAGTGGGCGCGCGCGCATGGCCACGAACCGCTGTGCTACTTGCGTGATGCACAGGTGGCTGCGGTCGATTTCGTGCACGGCGAAGGCTTGTTGATGGCGCCGACGATCGCCGTGCCGGAGATGCTCAAGCGCAACGGATTGACGCTGCAGGATTTTGATATTTACGAAATCCACGAAGCGTTCGCCGCGCAGGTGTTGTGCACGCTGCGTGCGTGGGAGAGCGAGGACTACTGCAAGACGCGGCTTGGCCTGGACGCGCCGCTGGGCCGCATCGATCCGGCGAAGATCAATCCGAACGGCTCGTCGCTGGCCACCGGCCATCCGTTCGCCGCCACCGGCGCGCGCATCGTCGCCACCGCCGCCAAGGCATTGCAGCAACGTGGCGGCGGCCGTTGCCTGATCTCGATCTGCACCGCGGGCGGGATGGGCGTGGTGGCGATTCTCGAGCGGTAGGGCGGGTTGACCAGCCTCGCTGTTAAAAGCCTACGCGGCTTGGGAGTTCGCTGGCCGCCGGCAGCTATGAAATCCTGGATGTATTGGTCGCGCTGATGGCGCTCCGGCCGGTGTGGCTGCTGGCGTTGATCGGCGTGCTGAGCTATCGGCGCTTCAGAAAAAAACGTGAAACGTAGCCCGGGTATCGCTGCGCGCCACCCGGGCTACAAGACGCCTGCGGGGCAATCTAAGTCACGCAAGCCATGTCTTATGAATTACGGCGAGCGGTGAGCGTTTACATCAAACGCGGAACCCTCAACCGCCTTCGGCACCTTCTCCCGCTTTGCAGGAGAAGGAAGATCGAGAGCGCTTCCCGAAACGCGGAATCACTCCCGCAACCGCGGCACCCCATGCTGGTCACGTTCTTCGGTGACTGCCTGATCGAAGATCTTCTGCCGCAGGTCGCGGCCCGGGAGTTCGGTGATCGCTTCGTTGCGCGATGCGCGCAAGGCATTGGCGTAACTCAGGCGCGCGCTGGTGTCGTCGCCATTCTGCGCGAAGCCGTGGCCGAGTTCTTCCCATGCCTCCGAACCCGCGCCCTGCGCCAGTGCGCGATGCAGGTATTCCTCCGATTGCGGCCACTGGTTCTGCTCGCGCGACAGCCGCGCCATCGCCAGCAGCAGCGCCGGACTCGACGGATGCGTCTGCAACCAGCGTTCGGCATTGGCGCGGCGCGCCTCCAGCCTCCCGATCGACAGGCGGCCGTAGGCATCGATCAACGATTCGTCCCAGCGCGTCTCCAGAGCCTGCTCCAGGCTCTTGGCGGACGCCTCGTCCCAGCGCAGCGCGGCGGCGCGTTCGGCATAGGCGATGACCACCGCGGGCTCGCTTTTCAGCGGCTTGGGTAATGACTCCCAGCGTTCGGCCAGGACATTGGCATCGTTGGCTTGCCGCAACGAGGCTTCCGCCCAGCGCGATTGCAACTCGTCCAGGCGATCCGCGGGCAATGCCTGCTGCTGCCGCATGGCGCCCAGCAAGCCGTACGCCTGCGCCGCCTGTCCCGACACCGCCAACGCTTCCGCGCGCAACGCCAGACCACGCGGCGGCAAGGGCTGCGCCGCGGGCGTATCGAGTGCGCCCAGTGCGTCGGTGGGACGGTGTTGCGCAAGCGCAAGCTCCGCCGTGGCGATGGCGCGCGACGCAGGGTGGCGATCCGCCAGCGCGTCGAGTTGCTGTTGCGCGGCCACCGCATCGCCGCGCGCATCGGCGGCGCGGGCGGAGGCGATGCGGGCGATGGCCTCGGAGTTGCCGTCTTCCGCGGCCTGCGCCAGCAGTTTTTCTGCGCGCGTGTACTGGCCGTGGTGCAGCGCGCTCAAGCCTTCGCTCAGGCGCGCACGCGATTGCCGATCGCGCATCCCGCGCCAGGTGCGCAACGGCAGCGTCAACACTTTCCACAGCAACCAGAGCCCGACCGCCGCCGCCAGCAACATCAGCAGGCCCATCGCGACGGTGGTGGTGTAGTCACTGCCGCGATAGCGGACCAGCACGTAACCCGGGTCCTGCAACAGCAGTTGCGCGAGCAGCGCGCCGACCAAGGCCAGGACCAGCCAGAACAAGATGTTTCGGAACAGGTTCATCGGTGTGCTCCCTGCTTGGATGGGTCAGCGCGCTAAATGGGTCAGCGCGCCCCGCGCAATGCCCGCAACTGCTGCAGGCTGCTGCCGAGCGCCGGCAAATGCAGTGTCAGCGGCATCGCCTGAAGCGCGCGTAACGCGGCGCGATGGCTGCGTTGTTGCGGTGAGTCTGGCCACAGGCGCGTGAGCCACGCGTCGACGCGTCGCAACGCGGTGCGGTAACCGGCCGCATCGCGGCGTTCCAGCGCGGCGCGGGCCAGGGTCAACTCGATCTGCAATGCGGCGATGCCGGTGCTGCGATCGGCGGACTCGACGATGACGCCGCGATCCGTGGGACGGACATCGACCACGCGCGAGAATGCACGCCGCCACCACGGCAGCGCGCGGCGTTGGTCGGTGCGCGATGTGTGCGGCAAGGCGTCGAGCGCCGCGGAAAACGCTTCGAGTTTGCCGATGGCCGCGCTGCGCGGATCCACGCCCAGCGCGTCCACGGCCGCGCGTTCCTGCGCCAGCGTCTGCCGCAGGTTGAGATAGGCCGGATCGTTGATGCCATCGAGCAAGCCCGCGGCCAGCGCATAGGCGCGGCGTGCGCCGTCCAGATCGGACGCCCACTGCAAGCGCTGCGCGGCGGTCGTCAGCAACAGTTCGACTTCATCCAGCCGCAGCGCCTGGACGCCGGTGTGGTCCGGGTCGGCGAGCCGCGACACGCTGTCCTCGAGCAACGCCGCGCGCTGGCCGATGCCCAGCAGTTCATCGCGCAACACACGATTGGTCGCATCCGCCGTTTGCAAACGCTGGGCCTGCGTGCGCTGGTCGCGGCGCAGTGCATCGATGCGGCTCTCCAGCGCGGCGAGTTGCTGCGCGGTGCCGCTGAGTTCGGCCTGCTTGCTCGCATCGCGCGCCTCCAGCCATTGCCAGCCGCGCCAACCTGCGAAACCGAGCAGCAGCAGGATCACCAGCCACATCACGGCAGGATTGCGCGGGCGGGGCGCGGAGGGGGAAGCGGATTGGTTCACGACAGGGACAATCGGCGGGGGAGGCTCATGGTAGTGGAAGGTGCGTCGTCGTTGATGTGGATGTCGCACGTACAGCGCCGGCAGTCTCGTAGCCCGGGTGGAGCGCAGCGGCTTTCAACAGCGAAGCTGGTCCACCCGGGGGCTCTTGCCCCGATCACCAAACAGCCCCGGGTAGACCAGCTTCACTGTTAGAAGCGACGCCTACGGCTGCACCCAAGTTACGGATGACAACTTGTTCGGACCTTCCCTGACGAGATCATTCCCTTGCGGGTCGATACCCCGCCGCTTGCGGCGTGAGTGCGTAGCCCGGGTAAGGCCGCAGGCCGCACCCGGGGATGTTCGTCACGTCACGAAGAGCCCCGGATGCGCTGCGCTTATCCGGGCTACGAATACTCCGCCCCTTGGGGCGGGGTTGTTTATTCATCAGGCTGCATCAAGCACCAAATCAGTGATTCACGGCGCCTGCAGCCGCTGCCGCGATCAAGTCACGCGGCCGCGCGCTTGCGGCGACGACGATGTCGTCGAAGCCGCGCTCGCGCGCCAGATCCGCCAGCCGCTGGCTCGCTGCGATGATCCGGCAGCGCCGCAGCACATCCGCGGCGTTCGCAGGCAGCGCATCCAGGATTCGCACGAAGGCCTCGCCGCTGCTGAGCGCAATCGCGGCAGGCGTGGCGAGTTTCAGCAACGCGCGCACCGCGCGTGGCGACAGCTCGATCGGGACGCGTCGATACACGTCGGCGCGTAGCACGCGAGCGCCGCGCTCGCGCAATGCGGGCTCGATACGATCGCGACCACCGGGCGCGGTGATCAAACCGATGTCGCGTCCATTCACGTGTTGCAGCACAGACAGTGCGAGCACACCTTCGCTATCCATGCGCGTTGGCGTTTCGATCTGCGCGATGCCGGCGCGTCGCAACGCCGCCGCCGTACCCTCGCCGACGGCGATGAAGTGCTGCGCGCCGTGGGTCTTCAGCGGCCGAAGCGCGGCAGCGGCGCGAACGGCGGACGGGCTGGTGGCGATCACGGTGTCGGCCGCGATGGCGACATCCAGCGCGGCGCGCGTGGCCGCGTCATCCAGCGGTTGAATGCGCCAGGGCGACAACGCGAGCACCTTCGCCCCGTGCGCCGAGGCGGCACGCCTCAAGGCCGCGTGGCCGTCGCGTGGCCGCAACGAGATCACGTACCATCCGGCGAGCGGTTGTGCAGGGGTCGATGATCGCGTCATCGCCGAAGCTTCGCATAGCCGTTCCCATGAAGATAATCCGTTACACAGGACAAGCCCCGATGGATCGCGATCCCGTGCTGATGCGACTTGATGCCTGCTACCAAGCGATGCCACCGGTGGCCGCGATGCGGATGAGCATCGCGGCTTACGACGGCGCGTGCCTGCGGCTGCACGCGCCGCTGGCCTGTCACGTCAACGACAAGGGCTGTGCCTTCGGCGGCAGCTTGAGTTCCTTGATGACACTGGCGTCGTGGGGACTGGTCACGCTGCGGCTGGAGAGTGTCGGGTTGAGCGCCGATGTGTTCGTGGCCGACACGGAGGTGTGTTTTCGCGCGCCATTGTTCGCCGATATCGAGGCCGAAGCGCGGTTGGCCGAAGACGCGTCGTGGGACACGTTCATCGCCGAAGTGCGCGAACGCGGCCGTGCGCGAACGTACCTGACTGCGTGCGTGATGCTGCCCGACGGCGGCGCGGCCGCGACCTGCAAGGCGCGATACGTCGCCATCGCAAAGCGCTACGATGCCGGCTGATGCCACGGCCGGAGAGCGTGAATGCGAATGCTGAAGATCGGGTTGGTGCTGCTGCTCGCGCTGCTTGCCGGCTGTGCCACCGGCGGTCGCAAGATGACCGTGCTGCAGGAGATGCAGTACGCGTATTCGGCGGCGATCCGCTGGGGCGATTTCGAGGGCGCCTGGCAACTGGTCGATCCGGACTACCGTAAAGCCAATCCAATGACCGACCTGCAGTTCGAGCGTTACAAGCAGATCCAGGTCTCCGGCTACAGCGATCTCGCCACGCAAGTGGGCGACGGCACCGCAAAGCGCGAAATCCAGATCGGCGTCATCAACAGAAACACCATGGCCGAGCGCAGCATTCGCTACACGGAGCAATGGCGTTATGACGTCGAAGCCAAGAAGTGGTGGGTGACGGGAGGCTTGCCGGATTTTTGGGCCGGGCAATAGTCGGTCTATCGAGCATTAGCGACAGATACTGTTTGTCCCCCGCTCCCAAGAAGAAAACGAATTCGGTAATTTCTCAGTGAGCCTGCCTGTCAAGGATCTTCAGGCTTCGAAGACGTTCTACGAGAAGTTCGGCTAAAGATTCCGCCACCCATGCTGGCAATCTTTGTTACCTGTCTCATGTGGTTGTCATCTTCGGTGACAACACCGTTCAATCTGCCATTCGAGTATCGCCTGGCGCTTGCATTTGCCATTGCTGCCATCGGCACGAGCATTGACATCACCCCAAAGCTTTCGTTTGCACGAGCAAGCACTACTGTCAATCCAATCAAGCCAGCCTGCGCATCGTCATTTGTCAGTGGCGGCTTCTATCGCTTCACGCGCAATCCCACGTATCTGGGGTGTTCGCTGCAATTGCTCGTTTGGGCTGCGTACTTGTGCAATCCTTTGGCCCTGGTCCTAGTCGTCGTCTTCGTGCTTTACACCACACGATTCCAAATCAGGCCGGAGGAGCGGGTACTGTCGGAGCGCTTCGGCGCCGAGTACGTTGCTTACCTCAAGCAGGTTCCTCGTTGGGTGCGAGGCATGGCAATGCATTCAAGCCGGAAGCGCTTCGCGGTTCGGTTTGACTCGGCGTCGCTGCGGTCGGGTTCGGCATGAAAGCCGTTTCCTTCTGGCCGCGTTAGGCATGCAATCCATCGCACGGACTTGTGTCGTTGTCCCGCGGGACTTCCTTCGGTCGTAGGAGCGCCCCATGGGCAAGATGGGCTTTATCGGTAACGTCACATCGCGCCCATGGTCGCTCCTACAAAAACGTGCAAAACGCGTATGCGACAATCCCGGCCCGTTTGATCCATCCGGTTTCCCGTGACCCTTCCTGAAATCATGGCCTTTGCCGGCCGCAATCCCGTGTTGTCGCTGGCGCTGGCCGGGTTGACCCTCGCCCTCATCCTCAACGAAGTGTCCAGCCTGTTCCGCGGCTACAAGGCCCTGCGTCCGGCGGAGCTGACCGGGCTGATCAACCGCGACAACGCGCTGGTGGTGGACCTGCGTCCGTTCGCGGACTTCGACAAGGGCCACATCGCCGGCGCGAAGAACGTGCTGATGACCCAGTTCGATCCCGAAAACGCGCAACTCAAAACCGCCAAATCGCTGCCGGTGGTGCTGGTCTGCAAGACCGGCCAGAGCGCGGGCGCGGCGGCCAAGCGGCTGAACAAGGCCGGCTTCGAGAAGGTGTATGTGCTCGATGGCGGCATCACCGCCTGGCAGCAGGCGGACTTGCCGCTGGTCAAGGGGCGCGGCTGAACGGAGCCGGCATCCCGGCTTCTTTTTAGAGGCTTGAAGCAACATCAAGAGGTCCGCGGGCGCGTGCGATAATCGCCGACTGACTTTCACTCAACTCATTCTGGAGTACGCAATGTCCGAAGAAACCAGCAACGGCGCACTCGCCCCCACCGACGTGCAGGGTGGCGCTTCGTTTTCCGTCGAAAAACTCTACGTCAAGGATGTCTCCTTCGAGGCCCCCAACGCACCGCAGGTGTTCAACGAGCAGGGCCAGCCCGAGCTGCAGATGAACCTCAACCAGCGCGTGCAGCGCCTCAACGACAACGCCTTCGAAGTCGTGCTGGGCGTCACCTTGACCTGCACCGTCAACGGCAAGACCGCATACCTGGCCGAAGTGCAGCAGGCCGGCGTGTTTGGCCTGACCGGGTTCGAGGATGCGGGTGTCGACGCCATGCTCGGCACGCAATGCCCGGCGGTGTTGTATCCGTACGTGCGCCAGACCATTGGCGACTTGATCCAGGCTGGCGGTTTTCCGCAGTTCGTCATGCAGCCGATCAACTTCGATGCGTTGTATGCCGAAGGCCTGCGCCAGCGCGCCGTGCAGCAGGAAGCCGGCGGCAGCGACGGCGAACTTGCGGCCGGTACCGAAACGGCTGGCAACGCCTGAGCCCGCGTTGATCTGAGCCGGCGATGAGCACGTCGATGGCGGCTACGCCATCCGTTGCGGTGCTGGGCGCGGGCTCATGGGGCACCGCGCTTGCCGCATTGATCGCGAGGCATTGCGGCCGCGTCACGTTGTGGGGCCGCGATGCCGGCGTGATCGCGGCGATCGATGCGCGTCACGAAAATCCGCGTTATCTGCCGGGCATCCTCTTGCCCGATGAGCTGCATGCGACGACCGATGTAGCCGCAGCGCTCCACGGCGCCGATCTGGTGTTGGTGGTGGTGCCGTCGCATGCTTTTGCCGAAACCCTGCACCTGTTGGCGCCGCACCGGCCCGCCAATGCGGGCGTGGCGTGGGCCACCAAGGGCTTCGAGCCGGGCAGCGGGCGTTTCCTGCACGAAGTGGCTGGCGAGATCCTCGGCAGCGAGGTGCCGCTGGCGGTGGTCACCGGCCCGTCGTTCGCCAAGGAAGTCGCCATCGGCCTCCCCACCGCGCTGACGGTGCATTCGGACCACGCCGCCTTCGCACAAACCGTCGCCGACGTGCTGCACGGCCCGGCGTTCCGCGCCTACACCGGCGACGACATGATTGGCGCCGAACTCGGCGGCGCGATGAAAAATGTCTTGGCCGTCGCCACCGGCGTCGCCGATGGCATGCAGCTTGGCCTGAATGCGCGCGCCGGCCTGATCACCCGTGGCCTCAACGAAATGTTGCGGCTGTCGGCGGCGATCGGCGCGCAGCCGGAAACGTTGATGGGGCTGGCCGGACTCGGCGACCTGGTGCTGACCTGCACCGGCGACCTGTCGCGCAATCGTCGGCTCGGGTTGGCGCTGGGACGCGGCCAATCGCTGCAGGATGCGATCCGCGAGATCGGCCAGGTGGTCGAATCGGTGCAGACCGTCGATGAAGTGATGCGACAGGCGCAGCGCCATGGCATCGAACTGCCGATTTCCAGCGCGGTGCAGGCGGTGCTGCACGGCGAGATCACCCCGGCCGACGGCTTGCGGCAGCTGCTGGCGCGCGATCAGAAAGCGGAGTACCCGGAGATGTTGTTCCGCTAGCTCGTGGTTGCGCGCCTTGCAGCGACGGAAGTCGTTTACAAAAGCATGTGCCTCCAAAAAAGAAACGAAGCCCGGCGCAAGGCCGGGCTTCTAGCCGCGACGGGGACAGGGGAGGGAACCGTCGCCGCGGGGTCACACGTGTTGTCGGGATCGCTTACCAAGTCAGACGCGGACCCACGAACCACTGGGTATCGCCGTCGGCAAACTTGACGTCGCCGCTCAGGCCCCAGGTCGGGTTGAACTTCACCTGCGCGCCGAGACGGCCGTAGAAATCATCGGCGCCATCACCGAAGTCCTCGTAACCCGCGGTCGCATAGCCCTCGAAGTTCGTGGCCAGCGCGCCGCGCACGCCGACTTCGGCGCTGTAGCCGTCGTCGCCCTGGTTGATGTCGTAGGTCTGGCCACCGACGGTGACGTCATCGACCTCGAACTTCTCGTAGGCCACGCGCGCGACCAGATCGGCCTTCGGCGCGATGGCAACGTTGTAGCCGACGCCGGCGCGCCATTGGTTGACGTCGGTCTCGACGCGGGTGCCGAGGAAATCGAAGTCATCCGACTGCTGGCCGTTGACGCCACCGAACAGGTGGAAATTGGGATGCAGGGCGACGGACGCGTTGACGCCCCAGCCATCGGCATCGATCTCGTTGTTGTTGTTGTCGAGGTTGGTGGCGACGTAGCCGCCTTCGACGTAGTTGTAGGAGATGCCGTCGGCTGCCGACGCAGCAAAGGGAAGTGCAGCAAGGAGGGACAGGGCAAGCAAGGACTTCTTCATGCAATAAACCTCGGGGTTATTTTTGGTATGCCGGCGCTGAGGCGGAGGCCGTTCGCAGCCGGGACGCGCAGTATTCACATCGTCAAACAACCGGAACTGAATACCGTACCGATCAGTACAGGAACTAATCGATCCGCCGCTGGTGCGCCGCATCGAAAAACTGTTGACAGCCGGACGGAACACCGCCATAGCCCGCACCCAAGCCCTGATGCTCCAGATCGCCACCGGTGATCCACGGCCGATCAGCACGCAGATCGTCGACGCGGTGCGGATGAAGATCGCCACCGCCGAGTTGTCGCCCGGCGACCAGCTGCCGAGCGTACGAGGGCTGCCGCAGCAGCTGACGATCAATCCCAACACCGTCGCCAAGGCCTGGGCCTGTACGTGGCCACGCCGCGGCAGCGGCTGAGCGAGGGCGAACGCGAGCGCCGCCTCGACGACGCCATCGGCCGCTTCCTCAACGACGTGGTCGCGCTCGACTTCCCGCCTGACGAGGTGCAGGCGCGATTGCACCTGGAGTTTCTCGCGCTGGCGCCCCGCAAATCCGCCTGAGCTGCGATGAATCCCCTGTTCGCAAACATGGCTCGTCATTGCCCGACGCCCGTGGTGATGACGAACAAGAAATTCTCAATCCGAAAATCACACCTTGAATCGCGAACAAGTTTTTTGACGTCACGCAACTCTTCCGCGCAAGGCTTCGTCGCCCTCTGCTGATGCTCGCAGGCGACGAAGACGAACGCGTGCCGATCCGCGGCGTGACCCATCACGCGGCCAGGCTCAAATCGCTCGACAAGCACATTAGCCTGTTCGTTAACGCCGAGGCCGGGCACAGCGTCGACGACACGCGCACGCGCGAGTCTTATTACTACCTGATGGAACTATTGCTGCATCGCCATCTCGGCGGCGTGGCGCCACTACTGCCGGACCGCGAACTGCGCACCCTTATCCGCCGCAATCTGCGCCTGGCCGGTCATGATTTGAAATCACTGGCGAGACCGTAGGACGGGTCTCGACCCGCCGCATTTGATTCACGGCGATGCGGGTCAAGACCCGCCTTACGATGCAATCAACCACTCGCCTGGCTACCGGAAAAACCCAACTGCCGCCACGCCTCGAACACCACCACCGCAACCGCATTCGACAAATTCAAACTGCGATTGTCCGGCCGCATCGGCAAACGCAGGCGTTGCGACTCCGGAATCGACGCCAGCACCTCATCCGGCAGGCCACGCGTCTCCGGACCGAACACGAACGCATCGCCTGCTGCGTAGGCGGGTTGGTCATAGCGCACGCTGTTGCGCGTGCTCAGCGCGAACAGGCGCCTGGGTGCGATGGCCACGAGCGCGGCCTGCAGCGACGCGTGCACTTGCAACGCCGCGTACTCGTGATAGTCCAATCCGGCACGCCGCAACTGCTTGTCGTCCAGCGAAAACCCGAGTGGCTCGATCAAGTGCAGGCGCGCACCCGTGTTCGCACACAAGCGGATCGCGTTGCCGGTGTTCGGCGGGATTTCGGGTTGGTAGAGGATGACGTCGAACATGCGCATTCTTGATCTCGTAGAGCGGAGCTTGCTCCGCCGCGTTTAATTTCAGAGCAGCGGCGCAAGCTCCGCTCTACGGGAGCGATTACCAGGCGAGTGAGTTGCCTTGCCAGTCGAGATACTGTCCCGAATCAGCCAGCGCGGCGCCGCCAATCACACGCAACAACCCTTCCGCCGATTGTTCCGGCGAGATCGTCGCGCCGCTGCCGCCCATGTCGGTCTGCACCCAGCCTGGATGCAAGGCCAGCACGATGATCCCGCGCGCCGACAACGCTTCCTTCAACAACACCGTCGCCATGTTCTGCGCGGCCTTGCTGATGTTGTAGCTGGGCGTGCCGAAGCGCGTGAGTCCGGAAATCGAGCCCAGTTCCGAACTGATGTTGGCGATGCGCGCACCCTCTGCGAGTTGCGAGGCCAATGCCTGCGTCAACAACAATGGTCCCATCGCATTGATGCGGAAGCTGTCCTCCAGGTGCGCCGCCGACACGCTGCCGAAGCGCTCGCCGGAATGCAGCACGCCCGCGTTGTTGATCAGCAGGTCGATGCCATCGCACACCAGCGGCAATTCGCGCGCGAGCTGTGCATGCGATTTCGGATCGGCGACATCCAGTGGCAGGAGATGCAGGCGTGCTGGATATTCACCGGCCAGCCCGTTCAGTTCACTGGCCTTGCCGGGATGGCGGCAGGCCGCGACCACGCGATCGCCGCGCGCCAGCAGTGCGCGGGTCAGGGCCATGCCCAGGCCACGGTTGGCGCCGGTGACCAGGCTACGGATTGGTTTCATGTGTTTATCCACTTCAACTCCGGGGAGGACCTTGGCTTGTTGATTTAGCTCGTGAGATTGCTCGTCATGACGAGCAAAGACGCGTAATCCACTACGGATTTCTTTTGCGTCCTTGACGTCCTTTGCAGACAACCTGCTGTTATGCAGACCATGCCGATAGTCCTAGTGTAAGCAGCGCCCCGCCCCGGTAGCATGACGGCCTGGTTCCGCCCTTCGTCACCGCCTGATTTCGTCAAGGAGTGCTGCATGAGTGTTTTCCGTCGGCCACGCGCAGCTGCGCTCGCCATTGCCCTGTCCGCCGCGATGGGTGGCCTCGCCTACGCACCGCAAGCCGTGTACGCCGCGCCGGTCAAGGTCGATATTCCGTATGAACAATTCACGCTGCCCAACGGCCTGCGCGTGATCGTGCATACCGATCGCAAGGCGCCGATCGTCGCGGTCAACATCTGGTACCACGTCGGCAGCAAGGACGAGCCGGCCGGACGCAGCGGCTTCGCGCACCTGTTCGAGCACCTGATGTTCCAGAGTTCGGAAAACAATCCCGGCGAATTCTTCGCGCCCTTCAAGCAGGTCGGCGTGACCGACCAGAACGGCACCACCAATTCCGATCGCACCAACTATTTCCAGAACGTGCCGACCACCGCGCTGGACATGGCGTTGTGGATGGAGTCCGACCGCATGGGTCACCTGCTCGGCGCGATCGACCAGAAGCTGCTCGACGAACAACGCGGCGTGGTGCAGAACGAAAAACGCCAGGGCGAAAACCAGCCGTATGGGCAGGTGTGGGACGAGCTGGGCAAGGCCATGTATCCGGTGGGACATCCGTACCACCACAGCACCATCGGCTCGATGGCCGATCTCAATGCGGCGTCGCTGGACGACGTCAAGAACTGGTTCCGCACCTGGTACGGCCCCAACAACGCGGTGCTGGTGCTGGCCGGTGACATCGACGTGGCCACGGCCAAACAGAAAGTCGCGAAGTATTTCGGCGACATCCCCGCCGGCCCGACCATGGCGCAGCCAAAGGTCGACGTCGCCGCGCTGATGAAATCCACCCGCGCCACCATGACCGACGCCGTGCCGCAGGCGCGCATCTACCGCCTGTGGAATGTGGCGCAAACCGGCACCAGGGATGCCGACCAGCTGCAGCTGTTCTCGCAGGTGCTCGGCGGCAGCAAGAGCTCGCGCCTCGACAAGCGCCTGCTGCACACCGACAAGCTGGTCGACAACGTCAGCACCGGCGCACTGGTGTCGCAGCTGGGCTCCAACTTCCTCATCACCGCAGACGTCAAGCAGGGCGTCGATCCGGCCAAGGTCGAAGCGATCATCGACGAGGAATTGCAGCGGTTGCTGAAAGACGGCCCGACCGCGACCGAAGTCGAACAGGCGCGCACCGTGTTCCAGGCCGGCTTCGTGCGCGGCATCGAACGCATCGGCGGCTTCGGCGGCAAGGCCGACGCACTGGCCGAATGCGCGGTGTACGAGGGCGATCCCGGTTGCTTCCGCGACAGCTTGAAGAACATTGCCACTTCCAGTGCCGCAGACGTGAAGGCGGTCGGCAACAAGTGGTTGAGCAAGGGCAGCCACACGCTCGTGGTGGTGCCCGGCGAGCGCAAGGCGATTACCGAAGATGCTGCCGTGACGCCGGCATCGCTGGCGCTGCCCGCGGCCGATGCGAAATACACGGTCACCGCGAGCGACATCGATCGCACGCAGGGCGTGCCGAAGACTGAGAGTTTCCCCGACTTGAAATTCCCGTCGCTGCAGCGCGCCACGTTGAAGAACGGCACGCAGCTGATCCTGGCCGAGCGCCACGACATCCCGGTCGTGCAGATGAGTTACGAGTTCAAGGGCGGCTTCACCGCCGACCAGGGC
>JAJAYW010000022.1 GCA_026786005.1 Lysobacter sp.
CCAAACTCGGCAGCGATCCGCTGTATGCCGGCGTCGCCGATGCGTTGCGCGGCAGCCGTGCGGCGCTGCTCGATCTCGGCTGCGGACTCGGTTTGCTCGCGCACACGTTGCGCGTGCATGGCGTGCCGCTGCCGTATGTCGGCGTGGACAGCGATGCGAACAAGATCGCGCTCGCCACGCACGCCGCGCGCAAGGCGGGCATCGACGACGTGCGTTTCGATGTCGTCGACCTGACGATGACCATCCCGGCGCACCAGGGCAGCGTGGCGCTGCTTGATGTGTTGCAGTACCTGTCGGCCGACGCGCAACAGCGCACGCTGGATGCCGCGATTGCGATGCTGACGCCGGGCGCGCGGCTGGTGATCCGCACCGGACTGCACGACCAGTCCCGACGTGCGCGCTTCACCTGGTTCGCGGATCGCCTCGCACGCAGCATCGGCTGGATGAATACCGCACCAAAACGCTATCCGGATGCCGAATCCCTGCGCGCACGTTTCACGGCTGCGGGATTGGACGTCAGCATCGAGCCCTGGTATGGCAAGACGCCGTTCAATAATTGGCGGATCGTGGCGACCAGGCCGCTGTAGCTTTTCCTTCTCCCCTCGGGAGAAGGTGGCGCGTAGCGCCGGATGAGGGCGGGAAAGTAAATTGCCACGAAACCTACATCGCGACTGGGCCTCAACGCCCTCATCCGCCCTTCGGGCACCTTCTCCCTTCGGGAGAAGGAAACAACTGCTACTCCGGCAACACGCTCCGATACCCCAACGCATCCAGCCGCTGCAGCAACAACGCAATCATGTCCACATTCCGCCCGTGGCCCGCACCTTCATGCAGCAGCACGATCGCCCCGGGCCGCAACCCGCGTTCGATGCGCGCGACCACCGACACCGGATCGGCGGCTACTGCATCGAATCCCCGCGCATTCCATGCGACACGCGCAAGTCCGTGCTTCTTCAACGAGGCCGCCACAAACGGATTGGCCATGCCGACCACCGCACGAAACCAGCGCGGTGGCACGCCGGTGATGTCGCGCAGGATCGTCTGGCAGCGCGCGATCTCCTCGCGCATGCGCCGTGGCCCCAGCGCCCAGAACCAGGCCGAAGGATGCATGGCGCTGTGATTGCCGAGCGTGTGCCCACGCCGCACGATCTCGCGAATCAACTCCGGCTGTCGCGCCGCACGATCACCGACAACGAAAAACGTGGCCTTGGCGTCATGCGTGTCGAGCAGGTCGAGAATCGCGCGCGTGTCGCCGGACGGGCCGTCGTCAATCGTCAGCCACAGACGCTTGTCGTCCACCGGCAACCGCGTCAGCACCGGGCTGAACAGGCGCGATTGCGGCCAGAGCGTGCCCCACAGGAACACCAGATGCGACAACAGCAGCGTCGGCAATCCCATGCGCCATCCGTAACGCCACCAAAGCGCGATCGCGATCAGTTGCGACGCACCGAGCACCCATAAGCCTGCATGCGGATGACGCGGCGGACGATGCTGGACGGGGACCAATGGCATGGCTTCATGATGCCACGCACGCAACACGGCGCTACGCGCAACAGGCGTAGTATCCGATCTCCCCGCATCCCGGAACACCGTCATGTCCCTCGACACGGCCCTGCGCCAACGTATCGAATCGCTGCTCGCCGAGCATCGCGTCGTGTTGTTCATGAAAGGCCAGCCGCAGGCGCCGCAATGCGGGTTTTCGGCCAAGGCGATCGGTGCGCTGGATGCGCTCGGCGTCGACTATGGTCATGTCGACGTGCTGGCCGATGCCGACCTGCGCGAGGGCATCAAGGCCTACGGCGAGTGGCCGACGATTCCGCAACTGTATGTCGGTGGCGACCTGGTCGGCGGTAGCGACATCATCGAGCAGATGGCCAACAGCGGCGAGTTGCATGGTTTGCTCGGCGTACCGATGCCCGATCGCACGCCGCCGCGAGTCACGGTGACGCCGGCGGCGGTGCAGATGCTGCGCAAGGCCATCGACGATGCGGGCGGCGAGGTCGTCATCAAGCTCGACATCGATCCGCGCTTCCGCACGCGATTGCATCTGGCGCCCGAAGATCCGCACGGCATCACCAGCGAGTCCGCGGGCATTCGTCTGCAATTCGACCTCGCCAGCGCGCGTCGCGCCGAAGGCCTCACCGTTGACTGGGCCGATGACCAGCGCGGCCGCGGCTTGATCATCGACAATCCGAATGCGCCGCCGCCGATCAAGGCGATGTCGCCGGACGAGGTCCGCGTTCGTGTTGCCGCCGGTACCCTGCGTGTCGTCGATGTGCGGCCTGGCAACGAACGCGCAATGGCATCGATCAACGCACCGTTCCTGACACTGGACGACGGACTTGCGCCGTTGCAGGCGTTGCCGAAAGACACGCCACTCGCCTTCCTCTGCCATCACGGCAGTCGCAGCGCCGAAGCCGCGGAACATTTCCGCGAACTGGGCTATCGCGAGGTCTACAACATCGAGGGTGGCATCGCAGCGTGGGCGGACGTCGATCCGCAAATTTCGCGTTATTGAACCCCGGCTTTTGTAGGAGCGCACCTGGGCGCGAGGGGCCTTACCGGTAACGCGTAATCGCGCCCAGG
>JAJAYW010000023.1 GCA_026786005.1 Lysobacter sp.
CCTGGGCGCGATGGGGCGTTACATGTAAAGACTATCGCGCCCAGGTGCGCTCCTACAAAGGCAGCAGCGGGATCAGCGTATTTGTTTCAACCGCTTCGCATTGGCGACCGCGCGCTTGCGTACCGGCGCCATGCCTTTACTTGCGATCTGCAGGGCAGCCGACTGCATCTGGTGACCCAGTTGCGTCATGTCTGCCGTCGACATGCCGCGCGATGCGCCGAACGGCGTCCACCACAGACTCGACTGCTTGAACGCCATCTGCGTCAGCGTGGTGGCGAGTTGTATCTGCGAGATGATGGCTTGCGATGCCATGGCTTGCCATGATTCGGAAAACGCCGCCAGTTTCTCGCCGCCCATCGCCTGGAACTCGCGGCTGTCCCTGGCGCCTGGCGTGTGGCCCGCCATCAGAATGCGCGTCGTGCGGTGCGCGACAACTTGCGGCGCGGCGATCATCATCTCGGTCATTTGTTGTCCAAGGCGCGCGGCCTGGCGCTGGGTCTTGCGTGTCATGGCATTCCTGATTACTGGCAGTGCGGCGAAGCACGTGGAGCATGCCCTGCCGGGTGTGACGATGCCTGCATGCGGATGGACGCTGCTACATTACTGTCCATGCCCACGCTCATCTTCGATCTCGACCGCGACCACGACCACGTCGAACTCAACCAGTTGCTGAAGCTGGTGGGTATCTGCGACAGCGGCGGCGCGGGCAAGGCGCTGGTGGCCAGCGGCGCGGTGTCGGTCGACGGCGTCACCGAACTGCGCAAGACCGCCAAGATCCGTGCGCAGCAGGCGGTCACCGTTGGCGATGTCGAAATCCGCGTCAACGCCGCTAGCTGAAAATAGTGTGTGGGCCGGTGTGATGTTTCGCCCCGCGCCGCGAATCATGTCCTTGAAGCGCGCACCGACGCCGGGGACACGATGGACACCGCAGCCACCATGACAACGGATAAGCGCCACCAGTTCGGCGAGTTGCTGCAACACCATCGCAAGATCGTGTTCAAGGTGGTTAATACCTATTGCAGACATCCGGACGACCGGGCGGAGCTTGCGCAGGAGATCGCCGCGCAGTTGTGGCGTGCGTATCCGGGTTACGACGCGCAACGCTCGTTCTCCACCTGGATGTACCGCATCGCGCTGAACGTGGCGATCTCGCATGTGCGCAGCGAAAGCCATCGGCAACGTCACACCGTGCCGCTGGACGAACACCTGCACGACATCGCCGACGACACCGGCGCCGACCACGAAGCCGACGAACGCGTGCGCGCCCTGCACCGCTTCATCGGCCAGCTGGAACCACTCAACCGCGCGTTGCTGCTGCTGTACCTGGAGGACCACAGCCATCGCGAGATTGCCGACATCCTCGGCATCAGCGAAACCAATGTGGCCACCAAGATTAGTCGCCTCAAGCAGCGTATCCGCAACGACATTGCGAATTGACCCCCATACACACATGGAAACGATCATGGAACTCGACGACTTCAAACAAGCCTGGCAAACGCTCGACGCGCGCCTGGAACGACAGAACGCACTCAACCTGCGTCTCTACACCGACGGCAAACTGGAAAAGGCCCGCTCCGGCCTGCGTCCGTTGGTTTGGGGACAGGCGTTGCAGATGGTGTTCGGCGTGTTGCTGATGCTGCTGGCAGGCTCGTTCTGGGTTGACCATCGCGGCGTATTGCCACTGCTTGTTTCTGGCTTGATCGTGCATGCCTACGGCTTGGCGATCACGGTTATCGGCGGCATCACGCTTGGAATGATCAGTCGCATCGACTACGCCGCGCCCGTACTCGGGATCCAGAAACAACTCGCGCGACTGCGCAGCTTCTACATCCGCGGGGGCATGTTCGCGGGCCTGTCGTGGTGGGTGCTGTGGGTGCCATTCCTGATCGTGCTGGCGGGCCACGGTGGCGACATCGATGGGCAGGCATGGTTGTTGTCGGTGCTCTACATCAATACAGGCCTCGGCGTTGCCGGATTGCTCGCGACGTGGTGGTTCCACCGCTGGTCGCGTCATCCCAGCCGTCCACGCCTGGCACAGGCGATGGAAAACAGCCTGACCGGCGAGAGCCTGCGCAAAGCGCAGCGGGTGCTGGACGAGATCGAACGTTTTCAGCAAGAGTGACTGATCGCTTGTGCATGCTTGCTTGTAAGACGGTCGCGCTGTTGCGTCGAAGCTCAAGAGCCGAACCCTCACCCGCCCTCCGGGCACCCTCTCCCGTAAACGGGAGAGGGGTAAAACGTGTGGCGCGAGATCGAATTGCTGGATGCAGAGCTGGCGCGAAAACGCGGTCAATCGAATCCGCGACCCGATCCGTCCGCGTCGTCGTACTCCGCGAGCGGACTATCGGCAGGACATTTTTCGTCGGGGAAATCAAACTTCGGCCGAAGCGCGAGTCCGCATGCGCTGATGGCTTCCAGCGCCTTGCCTGGACGCGCGCATTGTCTGTCGAACGTACGCACGAAATCGTCCTTGCGTGCGACGAAGTCCTCGCCGCAGCGTCGCGTGAGCTTGATGCGTTCGAGATCGTCCTGCGCGGCGTTGGTGCCGTCCAGTCCGTATTCCTTGAGCTCCAAGGCAGACAGCAGCCGCAGTTTGCGGTTGGGCACAGTCATCATCAGGTCGGCGACCGCCACCGCCGCGCCGTTGCGCTCCAGATATTGCTTCATCTGCGAATGCACGTCGCGCAGTTCCTGGCTCAATTCCGCGCGCGACGTGGCCGCGGATTCGATGCGGACCATGCGGTGGATCCCGATCTTTCCCGAAATCATGCGCATGTCGCCGGCCGCCAGGATCAGCACGCACGCGCTGTGGCAGATCGCGTTCTTGTGGATCCGGAGTGTCCATTGCGATTCGCCGATGATGTCACCGGCCTTCATCGCATCCTCGATGCGGCCGCCGCTGGAATCGATATCGAGGATGCGTTGGCGGATGCCCATGCGGTTGGCGACGTTGGCGACTCGGTCCATCAGCGCAGTGAAATCTGCGCCGATCTCGCCGCTGTAGTTCAGCCGCAGCACGCCCTTCGACTGGCAGCCAGACACGGCATCGACCACGCTGAAAAATTCGAGATCGACAAGCGGAATGCCTGCGTCCTTCTCCGTTCCGTCCGCATCGCAACGGATCACGGCTTCGCCGGACGTGAGTTTCGCTGGCGGCCACTTGGTGCCGCCGTCGATGTCGGTCTGCACCGGAGGCGCAGCGACCGGCGCGGCGCTGATCGCCCCACCCTCCTGCGCGCTGGTCGCGGTTTCGATATCGACGGTGGCAGCGACCGCGGCGTCCGGCGTCTTCGACTGACAGGCGGCCAGCAGCAACAGGACCGCCAGCGGCAGCCATTGCTTGGACATGGTTTGTTTCGACATCATGTTCGCCTGTGGAAACGACGCCCGCACCAATCTCCTCCAGTCTAATGGGACTCCATGGCAACGAGCCGAATGCGCGATGAATTCGCCGCGCGGGTCTTTTTGTAGGAGCGCACCTGGGCGCGATGTGGCTCTA
>JAJAYW010000024.1 GCA_026786005.1 Lysobacter sp.
GCACCGCGAACGCGTCGAACTCGAATACGCGCCGCTGTACGCCGAACTCGGTCTGGGCACGACGATCTGGTCGCCGCTGGCATCGGGGCTGCTCACCGGCAAATACAACGACGGCGTGCCTGCAGGTTCGCGTCTGGCGCAAACCGATTACACATGGCTGCAACGCGGGGTCTTGGGTGATGCGCAATCCGGGCGTGTCGAACGCGCGCGCAAGTTCACCGCGCTTGCGGCGAGATTGGGTGTTGCGCCGGCCACGCTCGCGATTGCATGGTGCCTGCAGAATCCGCATGTCTCGAGCGTCATCCTTGGCGCGACCCGCAAGGAGCAGTTGCTGGAGAATCTTGATGCGCTCGCGTTGAGCCAACGCCTGGATGAGGGTGTGTGGCAGCAGGTCGAAGCGGCGACGGCGTGAGGAAAAATCAACAAGCCGTGTTATCGGATGAGGCGGTCGCTTTTCGTAGAGTCGAGCTTGCTCGACTGCTCTTGGCGTGATGCAAAAAGCAGCGGAGCAAGCTCCGCTCTACAGGAGGCATGGGTCCCCGCCGTCGCGGAGATGACGGTTTCCGGTTTGTACGTTTCCAGGCCCGTCAGCGCGTTTCAATCTCGATGTTTTCGATGATCTGTGGCGAGGCTGCTTCGTCCTCCAGCGACGGCCAACGCGCGGCGCGATCCTGGGACACCAAAACGATATGCCGCGTCTCCACTGCGGATGGCGGCGCGGGGGGTGCAGGTGGCGCGGGTGGCGGGGCCAGCGCAGGTGCTCGCGGCGGGGACGGCGCTTTCGGTGCCTTGGGAGGTTTTGGCGGCATCGGCGGCCTGGGCGGCAACGGAAGCGTGCGCATGACACCGGGAACGGCAATGCTGGCCCTGGCCGCCTTGCGATCGCGCAGATAACCCACGGCAACTTGTGCATTCGCGGATTTGCCGCGCAGCGCAGCCATGACTTCACGCGGCGAGTCGACGGACTTCCCATCCACGCTCTGGATCACGTCACCGCTCTGCAAGCCGCTCAATTCGCCGTTGGACAGCACCAGCACGCCCTGGTCGGTGCCGAAGTAGCGGCCGAGCTGCGGGTCGAGCGACGCCAGGTTCAAGCCATTCCAGCGGAAGGCCGACATCAGCATCGGCATCGGCGTCTTGCAGTTGTCGCCCTTGCATTCGCCCCCCGGACCGAGCCGGATGATTTCCTTGTGGATTTCCGATGCGGCGTGCGGCGCGATCATGCCTTGCATCTGGTCGGCGTCGAACTCGAACTCAAACTCGTTGTGGTCGTCGCCTTGCTGGATACGGATCCGTTTTGAGTCGCCGCCGCCCGGCAGCACGACGACGCGTTCCCCGATCTTTGGCGTGACGCTGGTGACGGCCGTCTTGCCGTCACGCATGTAGGCAAGCCGCACCGGTGTCTTGGTGTCGAGGTCGCCAAGCAGCTTGCGCGCGTTGACCACGCGCAACTCGCCATCACTGCCAAGGATCTGGCTGCCCGCGATCGCGGTTAGCCGATCACCGCTTTTCAACCCCGCCTTCGCGGCGGCGCTCTCTGGCGTCACGCCGGCGATGCGGACGCCAGCCGTCGCATCGGGCGCGAGCAGGACGCCGATCACCGGCTTGCGGACCAGGCGTTTTTCCACTTGCCGCAATTGATCGCCGCGATGGCCAAGCTGTCGCGACAACTCGGCAACACGCTTGGCGGCGCGCTGCAGTTCGGCCTGCGCCGCGGCGAGCTCCTTCTCGGCGCCGGGATTGGCCTTTGGGGCGGGCGATTGCGCAGCGGTGATGCCCGACAACAGCACGCCCAAGGCGAGGACGAGCGTGCGGCTTTTCGACACGGTAATTTTCATGGCGACCTCATGGTTGAAGCGAATGGATCATGCGAATCGATCATGCGAATGAGTCAATCGACTTGCGCCAGCGCGCCGTCGTAACGCGAGCCATTGGCGACCAGCCAGCGGCGTGTGCTTTCAAAACTGGTCAACGTGCGCAATGCCTCCACGCGAGCGCGCCACAGCGACATCTGTTGATCGGGAGACAGGCCGGGACGCATCAAGGCCGCGTCGATCGATGCGAGTTGCGAATCGAGTTCACCCGCCAGCGCCGCGGCCGTGCCGCTGGACACGCGATCATCGCGCGCGAATTGCAGCAACGATTCGAGCTGCGCCGACTCGGCGTACAAGGTTTCCAAGGTGTCGTCGGTTGCGACGGATACCAAAGGCGATGGCTGCGTGCCGGGCACGTGGTTGCGTTGGCTCAATTGCCACGGCAACGCGATCGCCAGCACCAGCGCGGCAGCTGTCGCCAGCCAGATCGGCGCACGCGAGCGATGCCGTGCATCGAGCGTGGCCGTGATCCGCGACCAGCCGTTTTCCGGTGCAGGTTCCAGCGGCAGCGATGCGAACGCGTCGCCCCATGTCAACGGCCTTGCATCGTGAGTGAGGCTCGAATCAGGCATGGATCACCTCGCCGACGTTCAACAGAACGCGCAAGCGGCGCGTACCGCGTGCCAGCTGCGACTTGGAAAAACTCGGGGTGCGTTGCATCAATCCGGCAATTTCGTCGTGCGTGTAGCCCTCGGCGTGGTACAGCCACAACACGCTGCGCGTCGTCGCCGGCAGTGCAGCCAGTGCGCGCTGTAGTTGCGCCGCATCCGCGGCGGCGGGCGGCAACGGGCCGTGGTTCTGGGCGAAGTCGTCTTCGTCGCTGGAGATCTCGTGCGAGAACTTCCTGCCGCGACGCAGCCGCATCAGCGCCTCGTTGACCGCGATCTGCCGCAGCCAGCCCCAGAACGGGCTGCCGCCGATGCCGCCGCGAAACTCGCCGATGTGATCGATCAGTTTGAGCATGGTGTCCTGTAGCACTTCCGAGGCCTCTTCGTGATCGCCGTTGATGCGCAGCGCCAAGTTGAAAATCGGCCGCTCGAACCAGTGGTACAGCTGTTCGAACGCCGCCCGTTCACCACTGCGCGCACGGGCGAGCAGGGGGGCTGGCACGTCGATGGCGAAACTCGACGGGCCTCTGGGCGTTTGGCCGAAATCGGATGGCATTCGTGCTCCACATTCTTGTTTACTAGATGCTGCAACCGGGCAAACCGTCGCAGCCATGGGGCGGCCATCGGCAGCGGCTATGATGGGGACAACGTAAACGGGGGAGCCACATGGAAATTTTCGTCGGCGTATTGCTGTTGTTCGCCATCATCACCGTGCTCAAGGGCGTGCGGGCAGTGCCACAAGGCTATGAATGGACGGTCGAGCGCTTCGGCCGCTACACCCACACCCTGCGGCCGGGGCTGGGTTTCATCATTCCGTGGATCGACAGCGTCGGCC